>NZ_JAMYLZ010000040.1:0-52999 GCF_040318315.1 Mesorhizobium sp. M1227 | reverse complement strand
CCAAACCATCGACCTCAACCTCGTCGAGAGATAGCATGGAGCACTGTTCGCGATGTCCTCGCACACCTGTTCGCGATGTCTCCGGTCCAAACAGGGGGGAGATCGGCAGCTTCGGCCTCGGCGTCTCTTCTCCAACGCTTGAGATTGGCGAAAGCAGGCGCGATATCCAATCTCCCCCCCTGAGGGGGAGATGGCCGGCAGGCCAGAGGGGGGTGCTCACGCGCCACCCTTCGCTCGGTCGGCCGCCTGCGCCGCCAGTATCTTCTTCACCTCGGCGACCAGATCGCCTTCCGCCACGGTCACCTGCGCCGGTCGTGCGGCGCGCCATTCGGCGTTGTCGGCGATCTCGGCCGACATCTTCGCGCCTTCGATCAGGTCCTTGATCTGCACCTCGCCCTTGGCGCGCTCGTCGCCGCCCTGGATGACGGCGACCGGGCTGCCGCGGCGGTCGGCATATTTCAGCTGCGCCTTCATGCCGGCGCCGCCGAGATACATTTCCGAGCGGATGCCGGCGGCGCGCAGCTCGGCCACCATCTTCTGGTAGCGGCCGAGGCTTTCCGTATCCTTGTCCATGGTCAGCACGACGACCGGCGCGATGACATCGGAAGTATCGAGCTTGCCGAGGTTCTTCAGCGCCGTCATCAGGCGCGAGACGCCGATGGAAAAACCGGTCGCCGGCACCGGCTCGCCACGAAAGCGCGAGACGAGGCCGTCATAACGTCCGCCGCCGCCAACCGAGCCGAAGCGCACGATCTGGCCGTCCTCGTTGGGGATTTCGGCCAGCAGCTCGGCCTCATAGACCGGGCCGGTGTAATATTCGAGGCCACGCACAACGGAGGGATCGATGCGAATGCGATCCTCACCGTAGCCGCTTTGCGCGACCATGGTTCTTATCTGCTCCAACTCTGCAAGACCCTCGACAAACGAGGCGTTCGTGATGCCGAGATGTTCGAGTTTTCTTTCCTCGACAAGATTGCTGAGCCCTGGGGTGATAGATCCCAGTGTCTGGACAATTTGTTCGGGATCATGCTGCGCCATGACCGTGAAATAACTGATCACAACATCGATTTGCGCGTTACCCAGCCCGGCGCCCTTGGTAAAATCACCGCTCTCGTCCTTGCGCCCGGCGCCCAAAAGCAGGCGCACGCCCTCGACGCCCAGCTTGTCCAGCTTGTCGATCGCCCGCAGCACCTGCAGCCGGCGGCCAGCATTCTCGTCGCCGCCGAGGCCGATCGCCTCGAGCACGCCGTCGAGCACCTTGCGATTGTTGACGCGGACGACGTAGTCGCCGCGTTTGATGCCGAGCGCCTCCATCACGTCGGCCATCATCATCGCCATCTCGGCATCGGCCGCGACACCCGGCGTGCCGACCGTGTCGGCGTCGAACTGCATGAACTGGCGGAAGCGGCCGGGACCCGGCTTCTCGTTGCGGAACACCCAGCCGGAGCGATAGCTGCGATAGGGTTTCGGCAGGCGCTCGAAATTCTCGGCGACAAAGCGCGCCATCGGCGCGGTCAGGTCGTAGCGCAGCGACAGCCACTGGTCGTCATCGTCCTGGAACGAGAACACGCCCTCGTTCGGCCGGTCCTGGTCGGGCAAGAATTTGCCGAGCGCATCGGTGTATTCGATCAGCGGCTGGTCGACCGGCTCGAAACCGTAGAGTTCAAAGACCGAGCGGATCGTCGCCATCATCTTCTCGACGGTGCGCAGATCGTCGGCGCCGCGGTCGACAAAGCCGCGCGGAAGCCGCGCTTTCATCTTTTCGGATTTGTCGGCCATGGGATGGGTACTTTGCTAAGTAATCGGTGACTTATTTCGGGTCGGCGTGTCCTACCGATGCAGCCCGGAGAAGGCAAGGGTTTGCGGCTCTCCTTCTCCCCTTGTGGGAGAAGGTGGCCGAGCGAAGCTCGGTCGGATGAGGGGTGTTCCAGGGAACGCCGACGCCTCATTTCTTCCAACACCCCTCAACCGGCTCGGCGCTGCGCGCCGATCCACCTTCTCCCACAAGGGGAGAAGGAAAGGCGAAAAAGAAGCTGAAACAATTGCGCCATGCGCGCGGCATCGTGCCGACACAATCCGGGCCGATAAGCGCGCCGAAACAAGGGGTTCGGGGCCATGGCCACGCTACAGAAGTTCGACATCATCGATAGCGGCGCACGCGACGCCTCGGTCCGGCTGCGGCCGGCCGATGGTTATGCGCCGAATACCAAGCAAATCGCCGGACCGTTCGAGATCGCGGCGCAACAGCGCAGCGGACCGACCATGCGCGACGTGCTGATGACCGGACTGCTGGTGATCTATCCGGTGTTCGCCGCGCTGGCGGCCATCCTTGCCGGGTTTTTCCTCGCCGGCGCCGGCGGCGCCTGAGCCGCTATTTCGGCCGCTTGAACGCTTTCCGTTCCGCCTCGACCGGTTCGCGGCAGACGCAGCCCTCGAGATGGTCGTTGACCAGCCCCATCGCCTGCATGAAGGCGTAGAGGGTGGTCGGGCCGACAAAGCTCCAGCCGCGCTTCTTCAGCTCTTTCGAAATGCGGACCGAGACGGCCGTCGTCGGATTGGCGCGCAAATGCGCGAGGTCGACGATCTCGGGCCGCTCGTGCGGGCCGGGCTCGAACTTCCAGAACCAGGCGGCCAGCGAGCCGGCCTCGTCGATGAGTTCGCGGGCGCGCTTGGCGTTGTTGATGGTCGAGACGATCTTGCCGCGATGGCGGATGATGCCGGCATTGCCGAGCAGGCGATCGACATCGGCGTCGGTGAAGGCGGCGATCTTGTCGACATCGAAGCCGGCAAACGCCTCGCGGAAATTGTCGCGCTTGCGCAATATGGTCAGCCAGGACAGGCCCGACTGAAAACCTTCGAGGCAGATCTTCTCAAACAGGCGGCGGTCGTCGGCGACCGGCCGGCCCCATTCGTGGTCGTGGTAGTGCAGATAATCCGGCAGGTTGCCGTGCCAGAAGCAGCGGGCGATGCCGTCGGGACCGGCAAGCAGACCTGTCTTTTCATCCATGGCGGAATTCCGTTCGTGTCTTGGCGTTAACGCGTTTTGACGCGGCCTTTACCGCGGCTTTACCAGATTCCTGAACCGGGCGGTAACCACACCAAAAGCTTTACTGACAGATCGGCATTTTACACATTCCGATTCATGTTTCGGTTGCCGCTTCGCGCCCAATGTCGGCGAAATCGGGGAGGCTTTGCACCCCGGCATGTTCGACGATCAAGGTGCGTTGCGATGAAGACATTCTTGTTCCCACTGTTCGGCGCCGCGGCCGTACTTGCTGCCGGCGCCGCCAACGCCAACGACCGCTATGCGGAGAGGCCGCCGGTGGTGGTCAGCCCGGATCTTTCGGCACCCTGGGTGCTGCAGCTCGGCCATGCCCCGGGCATCGTGCGGCAGAGCCGGCAAGAGGCGCAGCCGCAACGGCGCTACCGGCGGCTGGCCGAACCCGATCAGCTGCGCACCGCAGCGGTGCAGGCGCCGGCCAAGCGCATGGTGATGCGGCCGCAGATCGACCCGATCTATCTGCCGCAGGAAGTCGCCTATGACGGCCCGCAGAAGCCGGGCACGATCGTCATCGATACGCGAGAGAATTTCCTCTATCTGGTCGGGAAGAACGGTAAGGCGCGGCGTTATGGCGTCGGCACCGGCAAGCCGGGCTTCGAATGGTCCGGCACCCACAAGATCACCAACAAGCGCGTCTGGCCGGATTGGCGGCCGCCGGCGGTGATGATCGCCCGCGAAGCCGCCAAGGGCCGTTATCTGCCGACCTATCTCGCTGGCGGCATGGAAAACCCGCTCGGCGCACGCGCGCTCTATCTCGGCTCGACCGAGTACCGTATCCACGGCACCAATCAGCCCTGGACGATCGGCGGCGCGGTGTCGTCGGGCTGCATCCGCATGCGCAACGAGGACGTGGTCGACCTTTACGAGCGGGTCAATGTTGGCACGACGGTTGTAGTCATGTAATCTGCGGTTGACCTCACCGATGATTCTGCTCAGAAGCCTCGGGAACATTGAATAACGGGGGACGGGCCGTGTGGGGATGCGGCCAGTCACGAAAGGGCAGCGCGGCAAGCCGTGCTGCCCTTTTTGTTTCCGCCAGCAGGAATTGGCGGGAAGATTTTGCCGGCACGTCGCGCGACCGGCATGGCGGTTCGCTTTTCGCGCTGCCCTTTCGCGGTTGCTTTGCTATGTGGCGGCTAAAATCCAGATAAAGGCCCCATCCCGATGTCCCTTTCCGATGACAGCCGCTATCTCAGAGGCGGCCCGGTTGCCCAACGCATCATCGCCGGCGTGCGCGAGGAGGCGGCGATCGCCACCGCCGAAGGCTTTCCGCCGAAGCTGGTGTCGGTCACCGTCGGCGATACCGCCGCGGTCGACGTCTATGTCCGCAACCAGCGCGCCAAGGCCGGGTTGGCCGGCATCGGCTTCGAGGAAAGGCGCTTTCGCGCCGACATCACCGCCGGCGAGCTGGAAGCGGCAATCCACGGGCTTAACGCCGACCCGCGCGTCACCGGCATCATCATCCAGCGGCCGGTGGCGGTGCACATTCCGATCAAGACGCTGCAGGCGGCGGTGCATCCGCTCAAGGATGTCGAGGGCATGCATCCGGCCTCGATCGGCAACATCGTCTACAACCAGCTCGA
Source organism: Mesorhizobium sp. M1227 (assembly GCF_040318315.1). NCBI lineage: Bacteria > Pseudomonadati > Pseudomonadota > Alphaproteobacteria > Hyphomicrobiales > Phyllobacteriaceae > Mesorhizobium > Mesorhizobium sp. M1227. Next base: position 48,355 of record NZ_JAMYLZ010000040.1, on the reverse strand, counting down.
CCTGGCGCCCTGCACCGCCGCCGCTTCGGTCGAACTGCTCAGGGAAACCGGCCTCGACCTCAAGGGGCTCGAGGTGGTGGTCGTCGGCCATTCCGAGATCGTCGGCAAGCCGATCGCGTTCCTCTTGATGAGCGAAGGCGCGACGGTGACCGTCTGTCACCACTTGACGCGTTCGGTGGCGGCACACGCACGCCGCGCCGACGCACTGTTCGTCGCGGTCGGCAAACCGCGGCTGATCAAGGCCGACATGGTCAAGCCGGGCGCCGCCGTCATCGATATCGGCATCAATTCGGAAATCGGGCCGGACGGCGAGAGCCGCATCGTCGGCGACGTCGATGCCGAGAGCGTCAGGCATGTCGCGTCGTGGATCACGCCGGTGCCGGGCGGCGTCGGCCCGATCACGGTGGCGATCCTGCTGCGCAACACGATGGTGGCCCTCAGCCGGCAGCGTGCCCGCTATCAGGCAACCTACGGCACGGCAGACCGGCTGGCGGCGGAGTAGGCGCCTTCGTCACGTGTATTGCGGCACATGGCAGGTGATCCGGGACTCGTCATCCCAGAAGACGTAGAGCACGCCGCCGCTGCCCCAGAAGAAACCGGCGAGTGAATCGAACTGAAGAAGAAATTTCATTTCCCGGTCCGTTCCGGGAACGACTGGAAACTGCGGTCCCTGAATCCATGACGGCAGCCCACCAAGCCGAAACAGGTTTTGCCTTGAATTGCTTATCCCGTACGACTGCCTGAGCCACCGTTCAGGGGTCGGTGCCAACCGAACAGTTCTTTTCTCGGCGGCTTTTGCAGGCCTCTCAATGTAGGGCGAATGCAGAGGCGCGATCGGCGTCGGCACACCGGCAGCGTCGTGGGAATAATAGGTCGGTTCGAGAGAATTCGCACAGGTCTCGATACGGAGTCTGGGAAGAGGCATCGTCAGCTCACTCCCAAGATCGTCCAGCGTAATCAGATGTATCAGTCGCTCTCGACAGGTCGGGCACACTGCCGATCCTTCGCCGCCGACCGTAAGTGGCCGGCCAGTCGCCGGCAGATGCCAGGTAGGATGATTGCGATGCGTCGGAAAAGACATGTCGCTCGGAGCGCCTTCCTCAAAGCTGAAATGATGACATGCCGGCGGCGAACGAGGATCATCATGCGTCAGCCAGTCTGCGAAATCGGGAACGTCGCCCAAGGTACTGTCTGGAAACAATTCCGGCGCCTGCAAGGCGACGTGAGCCAGCAGATCCTCCACGTCTATTCCGCGTTTCACTTCCTCTTGCAGGAAAAATGCCAGACGAGCCAAATGCGCGTCGTCGAGAAACGAAACGGCGTCGATAATCAGATTGTCTTGCTGGACGTCGGCTTCTACCGCTGCCTTTATGAGCGTAAACAGGAATTCGGACCCGTCCTTGAGATGACGAGCGATGATTGTCTGGCATTCGCCATAGCTGGCCTGGAGCGTCGCCGGCGATTTGTCCGACAGCAGCCGAACGACGGTTCCAATCTCTTCGGACTTTGGGTTGGGCATCTCGGCAGTCTCATCGGCGGGTGCGCAGCGATCGAACCAATTTTGGCGGCTCGCCGCCATAGGCCCAGTCGAGCAGTTTTATCGTATGCACCACCGGCAGCTTGGCGGCGGAAGCGATCTGGGTGATGCAGCCGATATTGCCGGTGGCGACGATTTCAGCACCGGTCGCCTCGATATTCCTGACTTTGCGGTCGCGCAGCGTTGCCGAAATCCCGGGCTGCAGGATGTTGTAGGTGCCGGCCGAACCGCAGCACAAATGCCCTTCGCGCGGCTCGCGCACGACGAAACCGGCACGGACCAGAAGCTCCTTCGGCTGGCGGGTGATCTTCTGGCCGTGCTGCATTGAGCAGGCTGAGTGATAGGCGACGATGGTGCCCGGCTTGCGGACCGGCTCGGGCAGGTCGAGGCTTGCCAGATATTCGGTGATGTCCCTGGCCAACGCCGAGACCCGCGCAGCCTTGTCGGCATAGGCCGGATCGAGGCGCAGCATGAAGCCGTAATCCTTGATGGTGGTGCCGCACCCGGATGCGGTGATGACGATGGCGTCGAGTCCACCCTGCTCGATGGCGCGCGTCCAGGCGTCGACGTTCCGTCGGGCCGACGCCAAGGCAGCGTCCTCGCGCCCCATATGATGCACCAGCGCGCCGCAGCAGCCCTCGCCCTCGGGCACCACGACCTCGACGCCAAGCCGGGTCAGCAGCGAAATCGTCGTGTCGTTGATGCCGGGATCGAGCACGGATTGCGCGCAGCCGGTGAGGATGGCGACGCGGCCATTTTTCTTCGCGCCCTGCCCGGCATGGACGCCCGGCGAGGCCATCGGCGAGACTTCCGGGACCGACGCCGGGGCCAGCTTCAACATCGCGCCCAAAGGCTTCAATACCTGGATTTTCTCAAACAGGCCGGCGAATGGGTGGCCGAGCTTCGCCAGCTTGAGCGCCGCGCGGAAACGCGAGGGATAGGGCAGCACGAAGGCCAGCATGGCGCGTGTCAGGCGATCGGCCAGCGGACGCTTGTAGGTCTCCTCGATATGGACGCGGGCGTGGTCGACCAGATGCATGTAGTTGACGCCCGACGGGCAGGTGGTCATGCAGGCGAGGCAGGACAGGCAGCGGTCGATATGGGTGACGATCTGCTTGTCGGCCGGCCGGCCGTTTTCCAGCATGTCCTTGATCAGATAAATCCGGCCGCGCGGCGAATCCAGTTCGTTGCCGAGCGTCACATAGGTCGGGCAGGTGGCGGTGCAGAAGCCGCAATGCACGCATTTGCGCAGGATCTTCTCCGATTCCGCGACATGCGGATCGGCGAGCTGGGCAGCTGAGAAATTGGTCTGCACGTAAACGAATCCTTACCGTTTGAGCATGATCTTTTCCCAAAACCGGTACCCACTTTTGGGGATCATGCTCATAATCCCAGAAACCAGCTTTCCGGGTTCTTGACCGCCTCGCCGCGCTGCAGCGCCTGCAGGCCAAGAACGCAGCGGGCGATGAACCAGACGGCGACCGCGACCATCAGCACGACACCGATGACCACGATCATCAACAGCGCCGAGATCAGTGCATAGAGCAGGCCGATCCAGAAGGTGCGGATCAGGAATGTGTAGTGGCTTTCGACGAAGCCGCCGGCCTTGCCGCGATTGATATAGGCCAGGACGATGCCGACAATACCGCTGACGCCGATGGCTAGGCCGGCGAGATAGAGGATGTAGATGACCAGCGCGTTGGTCGGGCCGGGCTCCAGCCAGCGGTCGGTCTGGCGTGACGTACCGTTTTGGCCTGGATCGCTCATTGTGCTCCTCCCTCGGTTGCCGGCGCGAGAGTAGCAGAGCTTGCGCCCGGCGCCATACGGCCGGGATTGAGGATATTCTTCGGGTCGAATTCGGTCTTCAGCCGCGCCGACAGTGCTGCCAGTTGCGGCGCTTGCGGTTCGAACACCGGCACGGCGGCGCGGTGCGAAGGGGTTGCGCGCACCAGCGTCGCATGGCCGCCGCCATGTCTTCTGATCAGGCCGCGCAACAGGCCAGCCTCGGGATCGTCCTGCTGCATGCGCAGCCAGATCAGCCCGCCCTGCCAATCGTAGAAGGCATCGACCGGGGCCTGCATGCGCAGCGCCAGCACCATCTGGTGGCCCCGCGACGGCGCCATCGAGACGCGCCACACCGGCCTTTCGCTGCCATCGGCGAACGGCGCGCAGTCGCGGACACCGCGCCAGACCGAGTACGAGACCGAACCGGAAATCTCCTGCAGCGGCCCGGCGTTTTTCAGCAGGTCTTTCAGAGCGGCAATGCGGTAAGCGACCGACGGGCCGAAGCCCTCGATGCGCAGCAGCGTCGCGGCATCGCTGCCGAGACTGCCGCCGGCGACCCTGGCTGCGACCCGTTCGGGAAGATGGGCAGCACTCGACACTTCGGCGCTGGAACCCAGCGCCAGCGCCATGGCGGCGGCGGCGTGATCGTCGAGCAGGCCGCGGATGGCGAGCGTGACTTCGGTCTCGGCAGCAGGCAGCACCTTGAAGGTGACGTCGGTGAGCACCGCCAGCGTGCCCCAGCTGTTGGCCATCAGCTTGGACAGATCATAGCCGGTGACGTTCTTGACGACGCGGCCGCCCGACTTGAAGGCCTCGCCGCGCCCGGAAACGGCCGCTATGCCGAGGATATGGTCGCGCGCAGCACCCACCTTCAGCCGGCGCGGGCCGGAAAGGTTCGCGGCGAGTGCGCCGCCGATCGTGCCTCGCGCTGGCTCACCGCCGAGCAGCGGGCCGTAATCCATCGGTTCGAAGGCAAGTTGCTGGCCGTTTTCGGCAAGCAGGCTTTCGATTTCGGCCAGCGGCGTGCCGGCTTTTGCCGACAGCACCAGTTCGGCCGGCTCGTACAGCATGACGCCGGAGAGTCTGGAAAGGTCGAGCGTATGCTCACTCTGCTGCGGCCGGCCGATACCGCGCTTGGAGCCGTGGCCGAGGATTTCGAGCGGGAATTCCTCTGCGGCTGCCCAAGCGATTGTGGATAGGGTTTCCGCGGCTGTGGACGGGGTGAAGGTGGTCATGCGGCAGAGCCCTGGTTCCTCTCCCCCGCTTTGCGGGGGCGAGGAACCCCCATTCTGAGAAGCTATCGCCTCAAACTCTCGGGATGCGTGGGAGCGAAGCTGCAGGACCTGGGTTCCTCGCCCCCGCGAAGCGGGGGAGAGGTGCCTCGCGCAGCGAGGCGGAGAGGGGGCCATCATAGAGCGCCACCTCTAGAGTTCCTGCTTGCGAAAACGAACCTTAGGTCGGCAGAGATTACGTCCTCCGCAAGCCGTCCCTCCAGTGCTGCAAGAATGGTTTCGCAGATACTCGTCGGGTTGGTTAGCATGTCGACGCTCCAGAATCGGATCACCGAGAACCCTTTGCCGCGCATGAATTCGTCGCGTCGCCTGTCGTAAGTACTCTCGGCGTGTTGACCTCCGTCCAGCTCGACGATCAGCCTTTCGCTTCGGCAGGCGAAGTCTGCAAAATACGGCCCAATCGGCATCTGACGCACGAATTTATATCCGCCCAGCCTCTTGGCCTTCAACTCGTTCCAGAGGGTCGCTTCCGCCTGATTGTCGCCTCGACGAAGCTCGCGGGCGCGCGCGACCTTTTCGGGTGAACGCCGGCTTGGTGCACCGGTCGTCCCCCTCTCCGTCTCGGGCTTCGCCCGAGCCACCTCTCCCCCGCTTTGCGGGGGCGAGGAACCCCCATTCTGAGCTGTCATCCCCTCAAAACCTCGGAATGTCCGGAAACGCCACTTGCCCGCGATGCACGTGCATCCGCCCGAGCTCGGCGCATCGCCTCAATTGCGGGAAGACCTTGCCGGGATTCAAAAGATGGTTGGGGTCGAAGGCGCATTTGACGCGCATCTGCTGGTCGAGGTCGATCTGGTTGAACATTTCCGGCATCAGGTCGCGCTTCTCGACGCCGACCCCGTGCTCGCCGGTCAGCACGCCACCGACCTTGACGCAGAGCCGCAATATGTCAGCGCCGAAACTCTCCGCCTTGTCGAGTTCGCCGGGCACGTTGGCGTCGTAGAGGATGAGCGGGTGCAGATTGCCGTCGCCGGCGTGGAAGACATTGGCGACGCCGAGCCCGTATTTCTCCGACAGTTCGCGCATGCCGGCGAGCACGCGCGGCAGTTCCTTGCGCGGGATGGTGCCGTCCATGCAGTAGTAGTCGGGCGAGATGCGGCCGACCGCCGGGAACGCCGCCTTGCGGCCGGCCCAGAAGCTCAGCCGCTCCTGTTCCGACTGCGACGTGCGGCATGTGGTCGAGCCGTTCCTAAAAGCAATGGCTTCGACCAGGCCGATCAGGTGATCGACCTCGACACCCGGCCCGTCCAGCTCGACGATCAGCAGCGCCTCGACATCGAGCGGATAGCCGGCCTGGACGAAATCCTCGGCGGCGTGGATGGCCGGACGGTCCATCATCTCCATGCCGCCCGGAATGATGCCGGCGCCGATGATGTCGGCAACGCATTGGCCGGCCTGCTCGCTGGTCGGGAAACCGATCAGCAGGGCGCGCGCCGTCTCCGGCCTCTTCAGGATGCGTACGGTGACCTCGGTTACGACGCCGAGCAGTCCTTCGGAGCCGGTCATGACGCCGAGCAGGTCGTAGCCTTCCGCGTCGAGATGGCTGCCGCCGAGGCGCACCACCTCGCCATTCATCAGCACCATCTCGATGCCGAGCACATTGTTGGCGGTGAGACCGTATTTCAGGCAGTGCACGCCGCCGGAATTTTCCGCGACATTACCGCCGATCGAGCAGGCGATCTGGGAGGATGGATCGGGGGCGTAATAGAAGCCCTCCTGCTCGACGGCGGTGGTGATGCCGAGATTGGTGACGCCGGGCTGGGCGACGACGACGCGGTTCTGAAAATCGATCTCGAGGATGCGGTTGAAGCGGCTCATGACCAGCAGCACCGCGTCTTCGAGCGGCAGCGCACCGCCGGAGAGCGAGGTGCCGGAGCCGCGCGGCACGACGCGGATGTTGCGGTCGCTGCAATATTTCAGCACCCGCGACACCTGCGCCACGGTCTGCGGCAGCACCACGACCAGCGGCAATTGCCGGTAGGCGGTGAGCCCGTCGCTCTCGAAGGCGCGCATGGCATTGGCGGCGTCGACGACGCCCTCGCCCGGCACGATGATGCGCATATCGGCGACGATCTCGTCGCGCCGGCGCATCGTGGCGTCGTCTGGTTTCGGCATGGCAAGGCCGGACATCGACAGCCTCCTTCGATCGACTGGTAAAAATCTTTTACCAGCGACAGTGGTCGCTTGCAAATGCCGCGTTGGCCGGGATGAGAGGCCTATGGCCGAGACAGCCTTCTGCAGCGGCAATCTGCCGCTGCGCCCCACATTACTCGCCCGGCTGCTTGCCTGGTTCGGAGTGCATGCGGCGGACGCGGCGCACGCCCCACCAGACGAGCACGACCGCGAGCGGCACCGAGGCGGCGGTGACCATTTCCGGCGCGAAGGCATGGCCGAAGATCGAGGCGCCCTTGGCGACGTAGCCGATGAGGCCGACGACATAGTAGGAAACCGCGGCGACCGAGAGCCCCTCCACCGTCTGCTGCAGCCGCAATTGCAGGCGGGCGCGATTGTTCATCGATGCCAAAAGATCGCGGTTCTGCTTCTCGACCTCGACGTCGACCCAGGTGCGCAGCAGTGTGGTGGCACGGGTGAGCTTCGTCGACAGGTTGGCCTGACGCTCCTCGACCGAACGGCAGGTACGCATCGCCGGCGCCACGCGGCGCTGCAGAAAACCGCCCCAGGTGTCGTAGCCGGGCACCGCCTCTTCGTCGAGCGCCTCCAGCCGTTCGCGCACGATGCCGTCATAGGCGCGGCTGGCGCCGAAGCGGTAGAGGCTGGAGGCGGCATCGGCCTCCAGCTCGGCGGCCAGTTCGGTCAAGTCGGCAAGCAGCGTCTGGCTGTCGCGGGTCTCGGCGACCTTCATTTCCAACGTGGTCTGGGCCAGCCTGTCTTCGATGCGGCGGGCGCGACCGGACAGCGTCAGGGCCAGCGGCAGCCCAAGCATGGCCAGCGTGCGGTAGGTCTCGATGTCGACCAGCCGCTGCGACAGTGCCCCGATGCGCGCCGGGGTCAGGCCACGGTCGAGCACCAGCATGCGGGTCAAGCCGTCGCCATCCTGACGGAAATCGGTGACGATGGCCGCGTTGCCGCGCTCGACCAGCGAATAGCACAGGCTGGTCGGGTCGAAGCCGGCGATCAGTTTTTCGTTCGCCGGCGTCCATTTGCGGATCTCCAGCCTGATGCCGGAAATCACCGTGCCCGGCGGCGAAAACCCGTTGCCGAAGGGTGTGTCTTCTTGCCCCCTGCCGTTTTCGGCGAGCGGGCCTTCCCAGAGATAGGTCGAGAATTCCGTGTGACGTTCCCAACGCAGCGAGCCCTTGCCCCATTTCATCGCGTGGTGGCGGGCGTGAGGGTCGGGCGCGGCGATGCCGAGGCGTCGCGACAATTCGGAAAGCACGGCCTGATCGATCCCGGATCCAGCTTCGGTCATGAAGGAAAGCTGCACCAGCACGCGCGGCTTTTCGACCAGCGGCTGCGGCCGGGCGTGGACCTCGCCGAGCGCGCCCGGCCGACCGTCATGCGCCGGAAAGCCCATGACAGTGCCGCCCACGGCTTTGGCGCGCAGCTGGAATTCGAGGTTGGAAGGGTCGGCGTCTGGCACGGCTGGTCCCCCGGGCTTCTGTGAGCCCTTTGGCAATGATGTCCCTCTAGAGGCAATCGCCAGGGGACGCAAACGCCCAATTTAGCTGAAGATGATATGGCGCCGCGGCTGTGAAACGGACCCGCCCCCCGGCGAATTGGATAAATAATTTGACCAGTTGGCGACGCCGGCTTTATCTTGCGCGACATCGGTTCAACCCCCAGGCATCCCGTTTGAGCGACATTTTCTCCCGGATCGAGCATTCGCGCACCGCCGACGAGGTGGTGCAGCAGATCGAGAGCCTGATCCTCGAAGGCGTCCTGCGCACCGGCGACCGGCTGCCGGGCGAGCGCGAACTGGCGCGCCAGTTCGAGGTGTCGCGGCCGATCCTGCGCGATGCCTTGAAAGCCTTGGAAGGGCGCGGGCTGTTGACGACACGGCCAGGCGGCGGCACCCATGTCGCCGATGTCATCGGCCAGCTGTTCACCAAGCCGGTGACCGACCTGATCTCGATGCATCGCAAGGCGGTGACCGACTATCTGGAGTACCGCCGCGAGATCGAGGCGGTGGCGGCGGAATATGCGGCGCGGCGTGCCACATCGGACGATCTGGCGCTGCTCGACCGCATCATGGCACGTATGGACGAGGCGCACCGGACCGGCAATTTCGACTACGAGGCGGAAATCGACATCGAGTTCCATCACGCGATCTGCGAATGCGCGCACAACATCATCCTGCTGCACACACTGCGCTCCTGTTATCGGCTGCTGTCGGAAGGCGTGTTCCAGAACCGGCGGCTGGTGTTCAACGTGCCGGGCGCGCGCGAGGCGCTGCTTTCGCAGCACCGGGCAATCTATGCGGCGGTCAAGACCGGCGATCCGGCCGCGGCGCGGCAGGCGGCGATGGACCACATCTCCTATGTCGAACGATCGATGGCCGAGGCCGAGCGCAGCGGCGACTGGCAGCGCGTGTCGCGGCTGAGGCTCAGGCAGCGCTCCGAGCCCGGTGGCGGTGAGGCGGCAAGAAAACAGCCGTAGGCCCCGCCCAGAAAATTCAACGACGAAGCAGCGAAGAACCAGCGGAAAAAAGATCCATGAGCAGCATTCTCACCATCGCCGACCTCAAGGACCTGGCGCGCCGCCGCGTGCCGAAGATGTTCTTCGACTATGCCGATTCCGGCGCCTGGACCGAAAGCACCTACCGGGCCAACGAGGAAGATTTCCAGAAGATCAAGTTCCGCCAGCGCGTGCTGGTCGACATGGACAACCGCTCGCTGGAGTCGACCATGATCGGCGAGAAGGTGACGATGCCGGTGGCGCTGGCGCCGACCGGCATGACCGGCATGCAGCATCCGGACGGCGAGATGCTGGCGGCCCAGGCGGCGGAAGAATTCGGTGTGCCGTTCACGCTGTCGACAATGAGCATCTGCTCGATCGAGGATGTCGCGTCGGTGACCAGGAAGCCGTTCTGGTTCCAGCTCTATGTGCTGCGCGACAAGGATTTCGTCTTCGATTTGATCGACCGCGCAAAGGCGGCGAAATGTTCGGCGCTGGTGCTGACGCTCGACCTGCAGATCCTCGGTCAGCGCCACAAGGATATCCGCAACGGGCTTTCGGCGCCGCCGCGGATGACGCCGAAGCACCTGTGGCAGATGGCGACCAGGCCGCGCTGGTGCGTCGGCATGGCCGGGACCAAGCGCCGGAGCTTCCGCAACATCGTCGGCCATGCCAAGGGCGTCGGCGACCTCGCCTCGCTGTCGTCGTGGACGAAGGAGCAGTTCGATCCGCATCTGTCGTGGAAGGACGTCGCCTGGATCAAGGAGCGCTGGGGCGGCAAGCTGATCCTGAAAGGCATACTCGACAAGGAGGATGCGCTGATGGCGGCCAGGACAGGCGCCGACGCGATCATCGTTTCCAACCATGGCGGCCGCCAGCTCGACGGCGCCTCGTCGTCGATCATGGCGCTCGAAGAGATCGCCGACGCCGTCGGCGACGCGATCGAGGTGCATATGGACGGCGGCATCCGTTCCGGCCAGGACGTGCTCAAGGCACTGTGCCTCGGCGCCAAGGGCACCTATATCGGCCGGCCTTTCCTGTACGGCCTCGGCGCACTCGGCAAGGAAGGGGTTACCAAGGCGCTGGAAATCATCCGCAAGGAGATGGACATAACGCTGGCTCTGTGCGGAAAGCGCCTGGTCACCGACATGGGCAAGGATCAGCTTCGGCGCTAAAGTCCCGTGACGGCATGACCACGGAGGCGACGCAGGCATTGACGGAGCCCGGCATCAGTTTCTACGAGGCGCGCGGACCGCAAGGCATGCGCCTTTACGCGATCGGCGATGTGCACGGCCGGCTCGATTTGCTGACCGCCATGCACCGGCGGATCGAGGCGGAGCTCGGTCAAAGGCCGTCGGCCGATTGGCGCGTGATCCATCTCGGCGACTATGTCGATCGCGGCCCGGACTCCAGGGGCGTCATCGATTTCCTGATCGACGCGCAAAGACGCGATCCGCGTCACCTGATGCTCGCCGGAAATCATGATCTCGGCTTTCTCGATTTTCTCGATGTCCCCGATCCGGACGGGCTGTTCATGCGCTATGGCGGCATCCAGACGGCGCTATCCTATGGCGTGTCGCTCGGTGGGAGCAGCGCCTGGTTTGGCCGCGCCGATGCGGCACTGCGGCAAGGGCACGCCGCACTGGTCGAGGCGGTGCCGCAGAACCATGTCGAGTTCCTGCGCTCGCTGCCCTTCTCAGTGACGTTCGGCGACTTCTTCTTCTGCCATGCCGGCATCCGGCCCGGCGTTGCGCTGGAAAGCCAGAGCCGGCAGGACCTGATCTGGATCCGCGAGGTCTTCCACGGCCACACCGGCCTTCATCCGAAGATCGTGGTGCACGGTCATACGCCGGTGCCCAAGGCCGAAATCACCGGCAACCGCGTCAATGTCGACACCCTCGCCTGGCAGTCGGGAAACCTCACCGCGCTCGTGGTGGACGGCGCGGACAAGCATATCCTGACAGTGACGGGTGAGCGAGCGTAGGAAACGCGTGGGATTATGAGCAGAGAGGCTAGCGAAGCGCGGCGGTGACGCCGTAGCCGTCAACGGCATTGTGGTCGTTGGCCGCGTCGGCGGAATAAATGCCGAGGCCGCACAAGACGATAGCCGACAACATGACAAAGGACAAAAAGGCTGCTTTCACGGACGTCATCTCTTGTTGAGCTTCCTGCATCTATGCACGAGCGGGTTACCAATGCGTTGAAACGCAAAATACGTCGCAAATGTCGGACGGTTTCGCGCTTCTAGGCATGTTCTGTATCGGTGGTGTGTCGCGCGGGTCACAGGAAAAGTTCATCGCGGTTGCACGCAAGATGCAGAGCGCGCGCCTTTTAGGCTGGCGGACAGACACAGGCCAAGGATGAAACGCGTTATCCCCGGCGGATTTGCCGCCGCGTGCCAAATATGCAACGTCGCCAAATACGTTGACTATATGGGCCGTCAGATCGTCGCCACCCAGGCGCGGGCGATGGCCAGGCCGGCGGCATCGGCTTGCGGTCCGTTGCGGGCCATTTCGTCGTCGAGCCGGACGGCCCAATCCGGATGGCGTTCGGCGATCAGCGGTGCGAAGGACGTGCTCCAGTCGCGAACCATCGGCCGGTCGGCCTCGAAATGGAACTGAAAGCCATAGACGGCGCGGCCGATGCGGAACGCCTGGTTCTCGGCGACGGCGTTGCCGGCCAGCCGCACGGCAGTCTCGGGCAAGACAAAGGTGTCGTCGTGCCATTCGAAGATCGGGAATTTTTCAGGCAAGGCGGCGAGCACCGGATCGGCCTGCGCCGCCGCGGTGAGCGCGACCTCGTGCCAGCCGAACTCCGACGCGCCGCCGATCTGGTTCTCGCCGCCAAAGGCGCGCGCGACCAACTGGCTGCCGAGGCAGATACCAAGCACCGCGCGATCCCTCTCGGCAAAGTCGCGCGTCAGGTCGAGCAGGCCCGGAAAATAAGGACAGAGCTCGTCGTCCAGCGCATTCTGGGCGCCGCCGAGCACCACCATGGCGTCATGCCCGCCGCTATCTTGCGGCAGCGCGTCGCCGCGGTAGGGACGGCGCAGGTCGATAGCGGCACCCGCCTCGACAAGGGCCGCGCCGATCTGGCCAAGGCCCTCATTGTCGAAGTTCTGGACAACCAAGACCCGCATCGAAACCTGCTGACATGAAATTGATGCAACGAGCGATATCATGGCGCCAGCATTGCAGCCAACAGGGAACGCCTATGCCACTGCAAAACCGGGTCGACCCGTTCGGCGCCATCCATGCCGTGCCGGAGCGCGGCCTGTTCATGGGCAATCGCGGCATCATTCACGACCCCGAGACGAGAACGCTGTTGAAGAAGCGCTGGGCGCTGCAAGCCTGGATCATCTGCGTCTGCGAATTCGGCAACGTGCGGCGCGAGCCGATGGGGCGCAACCGGGCTGGCGGCAAGGCCGGCTGGACCGAGCTGTTTTTCCTCGACGAGGTGACGGCACTTGCCGCCGGCCACCGTCCCTGCTTCTTCTGCCGGCGCGAGCGGGCCAGGGATTTTGTCCGGCGTTTCGGCGACGCCTGCGGCATGGCCGAGCCACGTGCGCCGCAGCTCGACAAGCGCCTGCACAAGGAGCGCCTGGCATCGGGCGGGCGGGCGACGAGACTGGAACCGGAAGCGCTTGCGGACTTGCCGGACGGCACGATGATCTCGTCAGGAAACAGGGCGTACGCCCTGTTTGACGGCGCCGCGCTGCCCTGGAGTTTCGGCGGTTATGGCGAACCGGTGGGATTCGGCGATTTTACCGACGGTCCAATCGGCCTGCTCACGCCGGCGACAACTGTTTCCGTGCTGAAGCGTGGCTACAGACCTGTCTGGCACGCCAGCGCGGAGGCTTGACGCCGGCGATGGCCTCGCCCATTCCTCGGCGATGCGCGCCAATTACAAGATGCAGCGGCTGTTCGTGCCGGACGGGCTTGGACCGGACATCGAGTTCGACGTCGGCCCGCAGCAGAGCCATTATCTCTCGCACGTGCTGCGGCTCGGCGAAGGCGCCGAAATTCTGGTCTTCAACGGCCGCGACGGCGAATGGTCGGCTGCGATCGCGGCAAAATCGAAGAAGGCGTTGCGCCTGAAGTTGCTGGCATTGCAGCGGCCGCAGCCGCCGTTGCCCGATCTCGTCTACTGTTTCGCGCCGCTGAAGCAAGGGCGGCTCGACTACCTCGTGCAAAAGGCGGTGGAGATGGGCGCCGGCATCCTGCAGCCGGTCATCACCCAGCATACGCAAGTGGCAAAACCCGGCATCGAGCGCCTGCGCGCCAATGTCGTCGAGGCGGCCGAGCAATGCGGCATATTGGCGGTGCCAGAGCTGCGCGAAGCGGAAAAATTCGAGCGCCTGCTGGCGGGCTGGGACCCCGAGCGGCGGCTGATCTTCTGCGACGAGGATGCATCGACCAACAGTCCCCTGCCGGCACTGCAGGTGGTGCGGGAGAACAAGCTCGGTCTGCTGGTCGGACCGGAGGGCGGCTTTTCCGACGAGGAACGCAAGATGCTGAGAGCGCTGCCTTTCGTTACCGCGATTCCGCTCGGGCCGCGCATCCTGCGAGCGGATACGGCGGCGGTGGCGGCACTGGCGCTGATCCAGGCGACAATCGGCGATTGGTGATCAATTCCAATTACCCGCTGGCTCAGGATTTTTCGCTTGATCGGCTACTGACATTTCGTCCATCTAGCGCCGGCAGCGGCCGCGTGTCCTTTCGGGCGCGTAAAGGACGCTGTAGCATTTGATTGGGCACCTGATCCCTTCTGAAAATCGAAGCCGATTTTCAGGGTCATGTGCGGAGGGCTCCTATGGCGCGCGATACAACCGACTTCCGGCCGATAGAAAGCGTCGACGAACTCGTCGAGCATCTGGCCGAAGGCAACAAGCCGCGCGACAAATGGCGGATCGGCACCGAGCACGAGAAATTCCCGTTCTATGTCGACGGCAATGCGCCGGTGCCGTATGGCGGCGAGCGCGGCATCCGCGCCATCCTCGAAGGCATGCAGGACAAACTCGGCTGGGACCCGATCATGGATGCCGGCCGCATCATCGGCCTGGTCGAGCCGACCGGCCAGGGCGCGATCTCGCTGGAGCCCGGCGGCCAGTTCGAGCTGTCCGGCGCGCCGCTGGAGACGATCCACCAGACCTGCCGCGAAGGCAATGCGCATCTGGCGCAGGTGCGCGAGATCGCCGAACCGATGGGCATTCGTTTTCTCGGCCTTGGCGGCAGCCCGAAATGGTCACTGGCCGAGACGCCGAAGATGCCGAAATCGCGCTACGAGATCATGACCCGCTACATGCCCAAGGTCGGCACCAAGGGCCTCGACATGATGTACCGGACCTGCACTATCCAGGTGAATCTCGACTTCGAAAGCGAAGCCGACATGCGCCGCAAGATGCAGGTGTCGCTGAAGCTGCAGCCGCTGTCGACGGCGCTGTTTGCCAACTCGCCCTTCACCGAAAGCCGGCCGAACGGCTTACAGAGCTGGCGCGGCGAGATCTGGCGCGACACCGACAATCAGCGCTCCGGCCTGCTCGAATTCTGCTTCTCGCCCGATTTCGGCTTTGCCGATTATGTCGAATGGGCGCTCGACGTACCGATGTATTTCGTCATCCGCGACGGCCAGTATCACGACATGACGCACATCACCTTCCGCCAGTTCATGGCGGGTGCTGCCCGTAACGACCTGCCGGACGGGCTGCCGACGATGGGCGACTGGGCGAACCATCTGTCAACGCTGTTCCCCGACGTGCGGCTGAAGCGCTTTCTCGAAATGCGCGGCGCCGATGGCGGGCCGTGGCGGCGCATCTGCGCGCTGCCGGCCTTCTGGGTCGGGCTGCTCTACGATGCGGCTGCGCTCGACGCGGCCGAGGCGCTGACCTCGAGCTGGAGCTACGACGAAGTGCTGGCAATGCGCAACGCGGTGCCGGAACAGGGCATTTCGGCGCCGTTCCGCAACACGACATTGCGCGAGATCGCCCGCGACGTGCTCGTCATCTCGCGCATGGGACTGAAGAACCGCGGCCGCAAGAACCGCGACGGCTATGACGAGACCTCGTTCCTCAACACGCTGGACGAGGTCGTCGCGCGCGGCACCACCAGCGCCGAAGAAATGCTCTCGGCCTACCACACGCGCTGGGGCGGCTCGATCGAGCCGGTGTTCATGGAATACGCGTATTAACGCTTCGCTATCCGCTTGGCCGATGGTCCGGCAAATTCGCTTCAATCAGTGATGGAAACGAATTAGGCTTCTCCAACGAGGATTTTCCCGGAGGAGAAAACAATGCCTTCCTTGTTCGATATTCTGGCACAGGCCCAGAACGGCAACGGCATGCAGGCGCTGGCCCAGCAGTTCGGGCTTTCGCAGCAGCAGACGCAGGCCGCGGTCGCGGCGCTGCTGCCGGCCTTTTCGCAGGGGCTGAAGCGCAACACGGCGGACCCTTATGGGCTCGGCTCCTTCATGACGGCGATGGCAAGCGGCCAGCACGCCAAATATTTCGAGGATGCAAGCCGGGCCTTCTCGCCGCAGGGCCTCGATGAAGGCAACGGCATTCTCGGCCATTTGTTTGGCTCGAAGGACCTGTCGCGGGCCGTCGCCAGCCAGGCCGCGCAGGCGAGCGGCGTCAGCCAGCAGGTGTTGCAGCAGATGCTGCCGGCAATCGCCTCGATGATGATGGGCGGGCTATTCAAGCAGACCACCAACCAGCTAGGCGGGCAGATGCATGCGGCAGGCGGTGGCGGCAATCCGCTTGGCGAGCTCATCGAGCAGATGATGCGGCAGGCTGGCGGCGGCAGCCAGGCACCGACCCCTCAGCCTGCAGGCCCCACGGATAACCCGCTCGGCAAGGTGCTGCAGGATATGTTCGGCGGGCAGCAGCCGCAACAGACGCAGAGCCCTTACGGCGACAATCCGCTGGGCAAGGTGTTGCAGGACATGTTCGGCGGCGGGCAGCAGCCACAAAGCCAGCCGCAGCAGACACAGAACCCTTATGGTGACAATCCGCTCGGCAAGGTGCTGCAGGATATGTTCGGCGGCGGTGCACCACAGCCACAGCAGCCGCAGAACCAACCCCAGCAGACACAGAACCCTTATGGTGACAATCCGCTCGGCAAGGTGCTGCAGGACATGTTCGGCGGTGGCGCACAACAGTCTCAGCCGCGTCAGGCGCCGCAGCAACCCCAGGCGCCGCAGCCGCAGGCCAATCCGAGCGGCAGGCCGAGAAATCCGTTTGACGACCTGTTCGGCAAGATGTTCGAGACAGGCGCCCAGCAGCGCGACGACTACCAGAAAGGCATGGAGTCGATCTTCGACCAGTTCAAGCAGGGCATGGGCCGGCGCTAGACCAGACACCGGCAACCAATCATCAGTGCCGCCCAAAAAAGAAAGCCCGGTCCTGGGAGGACCGGGCAGCGCGCAGGCTGGCCGGGGGGATCCGGCAGGGAGTGGGGAGCCTGCGTAACTTAGTGGCGTCGTGCCTCAAAAAGGTTCAACGCGCCCGAACGGCGAAACCACGCGATCACGCCACCTTGCGGGCAATATCCTCGATCGTTTCGGCGCGCTCGATCGCGATGACGCGAAGCCTTTCGGTCGGATCGCGGCCAAATGGTACACCGACAGCGACGTGCAGGTCGGCGCGGGTCAGGCCGATGTCGGCGAGCTCGGCATCCGACATCTCGCCGAGGCGATAAAAGGCGCGGCGGTTTTTCCAGGCGCGGTAAATATTGGCAGCCGCATTGGCCACGCGCGTCGCAACGGCCGGACGCGAGGTGATGCGCGAGGTCTCGGTGGCGAAATCAAACGTAGCCATGTCGGTCTCCTTCACATTCGAACGGGCGAAAACCGGTCGATCGGGCGCTGGCGACAGCGGCCGTTCCGGCTTCGATTCATCTAAGATGATGCATGTCGTTGGCCCGAAACCGGTGCCCACTTTTGGGCGACATGCATTCGCTTCATGTGGACAATGCGAATTTGCCATGGCCCGATTGATTAATCCAACGAATGTTTCTAATCTTTAGCATCAGCATCAATGATGGATTAGGCCAATGAAAGCGCCGCTCGATCTCGATCAGTTGCAGACCTTCATCTCGATTGTCGACACCGGCAGCTTTACCCGCGCGGCGGAAGCGGTTCATCGGACCCAGTCTGCGGTGTCGATGCAGATGCGGCGGCTGGAGGAACGGATCGGCAAGCCGCTGTTCGAAAAAGACGGCCGCACCAACAGGCTGACCGAGGAAGGCGACAGACTGCTCTCCTACGCAAGGCGGCTGCTCTATCTCAACAAGGAAACACTGGCCGCCTTCGACGACCGCCGGCTCGAAGGCACCATCCGCATCGGCACGCCGGACGATTATGCCGATCGCTTCCTGCCAGAGATCATGGCGCGGTTTGCCCGTTCCAACCCGCATGTCGAACTGACCGTTATCTGCGAACCGACGCCGGGACTGGTCGAACACATCAAGCGCGGCAATCTCGACCTGGCGCTGGTGACGCACAACGACGCGCGCGGCCAGTCGGAAGTGGTGCGGCGCGAACCGCTGCTGTGGGTTACCTCGGCCAACCATGCGACGCATGAGCAGCCGATCCTGCCGATGGCCTTCGGCCGGCCGAACTGCATCTGGCGGCGGGCCGCCGCCGACGTGCTCGATCAGCAGAGCCGCGACTATCGCATCCTGTTCACCAGCTTCTCTGCCACCGTCATCGCCGCCGCGGTGCTTTCCGGCCTGGCGATCTCGGTGCTGCCGGAATGCGCCCTGCGGCCCGGCATGCGGGTGCTGGGCGAGGCCGATGGTTTCGGCGCCCTGCCCGATTGCCGCATCGGCATCATGCGCGGTCAGACCTCGCGGCCGGAGATCGTCGACGCGCTTGCGCGCCACATTTCGGAGAGCCTCGACAATATTTCCGTGCCACTCGGCGAGGAGACCGGCACGTTCGACTTCGCCGCCCTCGCCTTCGCCAAGATGAAGCGGACCAAGCCGAACCAGATCCTGCCGGGCTGGTGATCGCGCGATTGGGGCGGACATCGAACACGGCCGCCTTGACGGCGGCCAACAACCGTCCCCCAATCGGCCGATGAGCGACGCAGCATCCGAATCACGCACCAACGCCACCGAATATACGGTGAGCGAGATTTCCGGCGCGCTGAAGCGTACGGTCGAGGACGTCTTCGGCAATGTACGGGTGCGCGGCGAGATTTCCGGCTATCGCGGACCGCATTCCTCCGGCCATGCCTATTTCTGCCTGAAGGACGATCGCGCGCGGCTCGACGCCGTGGTGTGGAAGACCACGATGAGCCGGCTGAAATTCCGTCCGGAGGAAGGCATGGAGGTGATCGCCACCGGCCGGCTCACCACCTATCCCGGAAAGTCGAACTACCAGATCGTCATCGACAATCTCGAGCCCGCCGGTGCCGGTGCGCTGATGGCGCTGCTGGACGAGCGCAAGCGCCGGCTGCAGGCCGAAGGCCTGTTCGACGCGTCGCGCAAGCGGCGTCTGCCGTTCATGCCCTGCGTCATCGGCGTCGTCACCTCGCCGACAGGCGCCGTCATCCGCGACATCATCCACCGCATCAAGGATCGGTTTCCACTGCACGTGCTCGTCTGGCCGGTGCGGGTGCAGGGCGAGACGGCGGGTGCGGAAGTGACGGCTGCCGTCAACGGCTTCAACGCACTGCCATGGGACGGCGCCATCGCGCGGCCCGATCTGTTGATCGTGGCACGCGGCGGCGGCAGCCTGGAGGATCTGTGGGGCTTCAACGACGAAGTGCTCGCCCGGGCCGTCGCCGCTTCGGGTATTCCGGTGATTTCCGCGGTCGGCCACGAGACCGACTGGACATTGATCGATCTGGCTGCGGATGTGCGGGCGCCGACGCCGACAGGCGCCGCCGAGATCGCCGTGCCGGTCAAGGTCGACCTCGAAGCGACGCTTGCCGGCCTTGGCGCGCGGTTGAAGACCGCACTGTCGCGCAATTTCGAACGCAAGCGGCAGGCGGCACGCGCGGCCGCCCGGGCGCTGCCCTCGCCCGACCAGTTGCTGGCGCTGCCGCGGCGGCGCTTCGACGAGGCGACGAGCCGGCTCGGCCGGGCGCTGTCGGTCAGCGTCGAGCGCAAGCGAGCCAGGCTTCTGGGGCAGCGGCTGACGCCGGCGACTTTGTCGCGGCGCATGAACGAAGCCCGCACGCTGACCCGTCGCGACCTCGCCCGTGCGCAAGCGGCGTTCTTCGCTATCGTGCGCGAGCGTCGAGCGCGGTTTTCACGCACGGCGACCAGACTGTCACCGGCGCCGATCGCAAGACGGCAGAAACTGCAAGGCGATGCCCTGCTGGCACTGACGCGGCGGCAGGACCAGGCGATTTCGCGGCGGCTGGACCGCCTGCGTGGAAAACTGACGCAGGCCGACCGGCTGCTGGCGACGCTCTCGCACAAGGCCGTGCTGGCGCGAGGCTTCGCGCTGGTCAAGGATGTGGACGGCGCCGTGGTCAAGCACGCGGCAGAAGTTGTGTCGGGGATGGCGCTTTCGCTGGAGTTCGCCGACGGCACCGCCGATGCAGTCGCCATCAGTGGCACGGCGCGGCCGAAGACGGTTGCCAAGCCCGCGGCCAAGCTCAAGGCGCCGGGCGGCCAAGGTTCGCTTTTCTGAGGGTGACCAAGACTTCTTTGAGGGTGAAATGACCGACCCGCACCTTGCGACGCCCTCGGGCAAACTGCGCGCCCGCGCCTTCGCGATCCCATTCGATGGAACGCCGGGCCGCTTCAACGCCATCACCGATGTGCCTGGCGTGACGGTGGGCTATACGACACTGATCTCAGGGGATGGGCCGCTCCTCGTCGGCAAGGGTCCGGTACGCACCGGCGTGACCGCGATCCTGCCACGGCCCAGAGGCGAGTTGGCCGTCCCGGCGTTCGCCGGGATGTTCAGCGCCAATGGCAATGGCGAACTGACCGGCTCGCATCTGATAGAGGAACTTGGAGCGTTCAATCTTCCCATCACCATCACCAACACGCATTCCTGCGGCGTCAGCCGCGACGCAACGTTGCGCTGGATGCAGGCGGTGCTGCCGCAATCGCTCGACAGCGCCTGGGCGCTGCCGGTGGCGGGCGAGACTTACGACGGCTTCCTGAACGATATCAACGGCCACCATGTGAGCTTCGAGCACGTGTTTTCCGCGCTCGAAACGGCTGAAAGCGGGCCGATCGAAGAGGGCAGCGTCGGCGGCGGCGCAGGCATGATCACCTTCGGCTTCAAGGCAGGGTCCGGCACATCCTCGCGCAGCGTCGACTGGAATGGAGAGCGTTTCACGATCGGCTGCTTCGTCCAGTCGAATTTCGGTGCACGGCGGAACCTCGTGATCCGTGGCATCAGAGCCGGAGCGGAACTCGCCGAACCGGCGACCCGGGACAACACGCCGCGAGCGGAAAAGAGCTCGATCATCGCGATCGTCGCCACCGACGCGCCATTCATGCCGCACCAGTTGAAACGGCTGGCGAAACGCCTGCCGCTCGGCGTCGCGCTGACCGGCGGCTATGGATACAATTCATCCGGCGATATTTTTCTGGCCTTCAGCACGGCCAATGCCGATGCGGCGCGCGGCGCGGCCGGCAAGCTGGTCAGCGCCGGCTATATACCGGATGCCGACATCAACCCGCTCTTCGACGCCGTCGTTCAGAGCGTGGAAGAGGCAATCCTCAATGCTCTGGTCGCCAATGAAGACATGACCGGGCGCGACGACAATTTCGTGCCAGCGTTGCCGGAAGCATGGCTCGAGGAGAGATTTGGCAAAGCTGCGCGGCGATAAGACCGCGCAACTGCATCAGACAGGCAATGTTCGCCCGGCAGGTTTTGCCGGGGGCGGTCCGTCAGCCGGCAGGCTTGTTGGAATTCCGCTCGTCCTGGTCGGCCTCGGCCGCCTCTTCGAGCCTCGAAGCAATGAGCTCCTGAATGTCGCCGACCTCTTCCTGGATATCCTCCAGGGGTATGCCGGCTTCGGCGGCCTTGGCCGCACATTCCCTGGCGAGGGTCTCGGCCTGCTTCTCGATCCTGGCTGGCGAGGGCTGGCAGTGGACTTTTTCGCCAATCCACCCGCGCAAGAACTCGATTGCGTGTTCACTCATACTGCTGTTTCCCTAGCGGCTATGCCGGTTGGTAATCATAAACGTCGGCATCTTCGAAAAGATGCGTGCTGCCATTCGAGCCGAGTCGGCTTCGCCCGGCAAGCCGAACTTGTCCGAGGTCCACAGAGCCGAAGGGAATGGAGGGTTCAAGGAGCACGTTCTAGTTCTTGAGGACTGATTCTCTCGAGGAAACTCGTTCGACCCGCGCTATTGTTTCTATTTGCTTTTTGTCGGTTTTCAAGCCGTTTTAGATCACAATAGATGTCGCAATGACTAGCACATTTACCGCACTCTCGCCGGCACCATGTAAGAGGCGAGCCGTCAAAGCCGCCGCTATATAGTGATAACCATTTGCAATGTCGACTCTGCTTGCGGTCCTGCTTCTTTCCGCCGCGCTTGCTGGGAGATATGTGGTGTGACGGGCCTTGCCGTGCAAGCTGCCGAGCGCCTCATGCAAGGCATGCAATAGCGTCTTGTGGAAACCCTGAAGTGCTTGTCTCAGGGTGGCTCTCTACCGCTGGCGGTAAAGGATCATGCCGGCATGATAGAGGACGCCTTCGACGAACTCACCATCCGCGGTGAAGCCCGTATCGTCCCAGTATTCTATGTGGTTGCCGTGCACTTCATAGCGTCCCCGGTAGGCGCTTTCGCGGTCACCGCGCGCTTCGTCATAACGGCCGTTCGGCAGGAGTTCGTGCCTGATATGGCGATCCTCGGTGACCCACATTCCGACATAGGGATGATCTTGGTGCGTCATTGGTTCCTCCGCAAGGATTGGAGTTGCAGGAAGGGTCAGGCCGGTTGGAGCTACAGCAACGGCAATACCCGTAAGCACTACGGCCAAAGTGGATCGCATCAATGCGCCGCCTTCGTCGGACGCACGACTATCTCGTTGACGTCGACATCGTCGGGCTGTTCGATTGCATAGCGCACTGCCCTGGCGATGGCATCGGGTTGCAGGGCAATAGCACGCCAGGTTTTCATGGCGGCGGCAGCGGCTTCGTCGGAGATCGTGTTCGCCAGCTCGCTTTCCACCACGCCAGGATGAATGCAGGTTACGCGGATATCGTCACTCTCCTGGCGGAGCGCATCGGAAATCGCGCGGACAGCGTATTTCGTTGCGCAATAGACGGCAGCCGTGGGCGAGACGGCCAGTGCGCCAATGGAACCGATATTGATGATGTGACCGGAGCCGCGTGCCGTCATCTCGGGCAGAACCGCCGCGACGCCGTACAGAACACCCTTGATGTTGACGTCCACCATCAGCTCCCACTCGTCGACCTTCATGGCTGCCATGGCCGACAGCGGCATGACGCCCGCATTGTTGACGATGACATCGACCTGGCCCCATTCGGCCCGGGCTGCGTCGGCGAATGCTGCGACATCCGCCCTCCTGGTGACGTCGAGCGCTCGCACGCGAACCGTTCCACCAGATGCCTCGATTTCGGCCGCAAGCGCTTCAAGGCGGTCGGTGCGGCGTGCGCCGAGCATCAGCTTCGCACCTGCCGCGCCAAGCTCGCGGGCAATGCCAGCGCCGATGCCGCTGGAGGCACCGGTGATCAGAACAACTCTGTTCATGGTCATCGAGATGGTCCTTTTGGTCTGTGATTATTTTCACGATGTGAAGGGATTGGGTGCGGGTGAGCTCCCGCGGCGCGCCGGCCCTATTGGGGGGCTCACTGGGCGGTGTAGCCGCCATCGACCAGAAGCAAGGCCCCGGTGATGAAACTGGATGCCGGCGAGGCAAGAAAGGCGATGGCCTCGGCAACTTCTTGCGGCTGGCCGATCCGGCCGATTGGATGCGCGCCGCCGAAGCTGCGCAGCATCTCCCGGCCATTCTCCACCACGCCTTCCATGATGTCGGTTTCGATCACGCCAGGGGCAACGGCGTTGCAGCGAATGCCCATGCGCCCGTATTCGATCGCGATCACCTTGGTCAGCTGTGCGACAGCCGCCTTGGACGAGGCATAGGCCGCCTGCGTCTCGAAGGCCGCAACCGCCGAGATCGACGAGACATTGACGATCGCGCCGCCACCGCCGGCGGCCATCAGTTCCACAGCGGCACGGGCAGTGACGAAGCTGCCGCGCGCGTTGATCTGCAGAATGCGGTCATAGTCGTCGACCGAGGTCTCAGTCAGTCGTTTGTTGAGCGTGCGACCGGCATTGTTCACGACGATATCCAGTCGTCCGAAGCGCTTCGCGGCGAGTTCGACCGAGCGTCTGGCCAGGTCCTCGTCGGCGACATCGCCGACCAGCGTTGCCACATCCTCGGCTTCCAACTCGCGTACGCTGTCGCTGAGATCGCTTGCCACGATCCGGGCGCCCCGCGCCCGCAGCAGTTCCGCCGTGCAGCGGCCGATGCCGCGTGCCGCGCCGGTCACGAGGGCGACTTTTCCATCCAGGTCCCAGGAGGAAGGGAGTGATGTCATGGGATATCTCCTTGTCGGTCGGCTTCGGCTTGGATCGGGAGGATCAAGCCTTCTTGCCGTTGCGACAGAGATAGAGCCGTGGCATTGTCGCGATAACCCGCCCGCCGTTAACCTCGATGGTAAGTTTGACTAACCAATGGATATCGATCTCAATGCAATTGCCGTCTTCGTCGCGGTGGCCGAGGAACGCAATTTTCGTGCTGCGGCAGGCCGGCTGGGCGTGACGCGCTCGGCGGTCAGCCAGAGCATCCTCAGGCTTGAACAGCGCCTTGGCATCGCATTGCTGCAGCGCACGACACGCAGCGTCAACCTGACCGAAGCGGGCGAGCGCCTGCTGGCGAGCGTCGCACCGGCGATCGCCGACGTGAACGCGGCAATCGAAGCCACCACGGAGTTGCTGGACCGCCCGCGCGGCCGCCTGCGGATCGCAGTTTCGTCTATCGCAGAGGCCTTTCTGTCAGGACCGTTGCTGGCGTCCTTCGCAGAAAGGTTTCCCGAGGTGCATCTGGATATTGTGGTCACCGACGAGGAATTCGACATCGTTGCCGAAGGCTATGATGCGGGAGTGAGGCTCGGCGAAGTGATCGAGCAGGACATGATTGCCGTGCCGGTATCGGGCGATCAGCGACAGATGGCCGTCTGCGCCCCGCGCTATCTCGAAAAGTTCGGAGCACCCGTCCATCCGCGTGAGCTTGTGGCTCATCGCTGTATCGGCTGGCGGCCGGCGCCGGGAGTTTCGCCCTATCGCTGGGAGTTCGGCGAGGACGGGCGCGAGTTCGACGTGGCAGTCGCGCCCGAGATCACGACCAACGACATGTGGCTGATGATCCGGCTGGCCGTTGCGGGCGCCGGGATCACGTTCGGCATGGCCGATACATTCCGCCCCTGGCTCGACCGCGGCGAGCTCGTGCCAATCCTCGACGGCTATTTTCCGCCGTTTGCGGGTTTCTATCTCTATTTCCCAAGCCGACGGAATATCGCGCCGAAGCTGAGAGCCCTCGTGGATCACCTGCGCGGCGCGCGCCAGGCGCGGGATCGCAGGTAACCGCAACCGGATCGTAGAGATCGCTTGCGCTATTGGTCAGAAGCCTGGCTGAAAGCTGAATGGTACCGTTGGCTGGGATCGAACCAGCGACCTCCGGATCCACAATCCGGCGCTCTAACCATCTGAGCTACAACGGCACGTTTGCCTGAGCGGGATCGAGATGAAACGTTCGGGACCCGCTCTGTCGTTCGGCGATGCGTCCATACGGGCTATCGGAGTTTAATTCAAGGCTTTTGGCAAGGCAAAAGCTCGCTCCGGCATCGAGTCATTTTCCGCCAGACAAAAGAAAAGGCCGGCGGGAGGAGGTGCCGGCCTTTTCCTGTTACGAGCCAGCGGGAGGAGGTGCTGGCTGGTCACCCCGGTGAGCAGAGGGAGGAGGTTCCACCCGCCGGGTATTCACTTAAACCACTATATCGCACATCTATTTGTCTGACGAAATGCGACCTTTTGATGCATCGTCAAACTGTGCGCAAATATTAGGCGATCTTGATTTCTTTCACGGCCTTCTCGAAGGCGGTCTTGATCGGCTTGGATACGTCCTCGGCCGCCTTGGCAGCAACCGCCTGGAAGTCCTTAGCCTGCTCGACGGTCATTTCGACGCGCTTGCGCAGGAAAGCGGTCTGCAACTCGACGACTTCCGACAGCGACTTGGCGCCGATCAGCGCTTCGAAATGCGAGAAGCCGGCTTCGGCATTGGCGCGCAGGGCGGCGATGGTCTTGAGCGACAGGTCGCTGGAAACGGACTTGGCGGTCTCATAGGTCGACTCCAGAGCCTTCTGGGTCTCCTCGGCGCCGGTCTTCAGCTTGGCGTAGGCCTCTTTCGACTGCTCAACGCCCTTTTCGGCGAAGGCACGTATCTGGTCGGTGGCCTTCGAAGCGTCGAAGCTCGGGAATTCAACGTTTTCGATCGTTTCAGCGGTCTTGGTCCTGGACATTTTCCATCCTTTTCAGCGGCAGCGGCTTTGACAAAATGCCGTCTCGTTCATCTATCATGGCAATATAAAGGCAAATTTTGTGCATTGCAACATGTTTGTTGCATCGCACCATAAAATATTTGGTTCGCGGCGTTAACCACGCGCCTAGAGATTCCGCTGGTTGCACGCTATGACTTGTGGACCTTCGCGCCGTCGGCTTTTATTAACAAAGCGTTAACCGCAAATTGCCCGCTCTGTGAGGGTCGCCAAGCGCATGCCGGCTGAAAACTACTCCTTCCTTGACGTCGCCGTGCTCGACGCCGTCCGCCTGCGCTTCGCCGCAGGCGACGCGATCGCCATTCTGTCGGCAGATCTCGAGCAGGTGATCTGGGCCAACGGGCCTGGCGCGGCGGTATTCGGCTATCCGGACATCGGCGCTATCATCGGCGCCTCGGCAGGGTTGCCGCTGATCGCCCGGCGCCAGATCATGGCAACCAGCGGTTTTCCGCAGATCGGCCGCGACCGTGCCATCATGGTCCGGCTGGCGACCGGCCTGACCAGCCGCGCGGTCGGCTTCCTGGCCAGCGCAGTGACCATGCCCGATGGCGAGGAAGCCATCATGCTGGCCTTGCCGGCGGCGCAGACCGGCTCGCGCAGCGCGGCCGAGATCGCCGACCGCGCCATCGGTGGCTTTACGGAAGACGGCCACTACATCGCCTTTGTCGATGCCAAGGGCAATATCGACGCCGCATCGGACGGCTTTTCGGCGCTCGGCATCCGGCCTGAGACGCTGGCCGCGCTTGTCGCCGACGTGGCGAACGAGAGCGACCGCATCGTCAAGCGCCTGGTTCCGGGTGGGTCCAGCTCCTATCCCGCGGGCCTTGCCCGGCTGACGGAAGAGCGGCACCTGCTGGTGGTGATCGACGAGGACCGGCTTGACGGCGAGGCTCCCGATGGCGAACGCGCCGGCGGGGAAACCGAGGCGGCAGCGGCACCGAGCGGTGGCGATATTCCCCAGCCAACGGACCAGGACAACGAGCAGCCGATCGCCAGCAGCGGCGCGGCGGAGATCGACCTTGCAGCGATGGAAGGCACCTCAGCATCGGCGGAGCACGAACCTGCCGACGCGGCCGACGATCACCGCACGGTTGGCGAAACGCCGACGCAGCATGACCATTGGTACTTCAATGCCGGCGACGACACGCAGGTCCCGCCCGGGGCAGCTGCGTCCGGCGAAGTCGAGACCCCAGCCAGCGCGGATACTTCGCCGGAAAGCGCCGCAAAAGCCACCAAAGCCGCCTCCCCGGCCGAACACCGCGCTTCGGCGATCGATCGCACCGCCGCGCCCATGCGTTTCGTCTGGCGTACCGACGCGGAGGGCCATTTCAGCGCCCTGTCGCCGGAATTTGCCGAGCTCGTCGGCAAGCCTGCCGCCGACGTGATCGGCCGCCGCTTCGAGGATGTTTCGGCCGCCTATGGCCTCGATGCTTCTGGCGAGATTGCCGGCCTGCTCGAACGGCGCGACACCTGGTCCGGCCGCTCCGTGCTGTGGCCGGTCGCCGGCACCGATCTGAAGATACCCGTCGATCTGGCGGCGCTCCCGGTTTACAGCCGCAGCCGCGTTTTCGAAGGTTTTCGCGGTTTCGGCGTGGCCAGGAGCGGCGATGCGGTGGTCGATCCGGATGCCGTCGGCATGGCCCTTGTCGCCGAGGAGAAACCTGCCGCGACCATCGGGCCGAAAGCCGTCGAACCTCTCCCCGAGACACCTAAACCCGCCGATCCGTTCAGGGGCGAAGTGCCGGCATTGACCATCGTGCCAAAACCCGAGCGGCGCTTTGCCGACAAGGTGATCCGGCTGGCCGAGCACCGGCAGCCGGCCAACGACAAGGGCCTGTCGACGCTGGAACGCAGCGCGTTTCGCGAGATTGGCGAGCGTCTCAAGAAGGACAGCACCCCGGCCGAAGAGCAGCCCAGCGCCGGAAAGCAGAAGCCGGTTGAGAAAGTCGAGGCAGCCGGCAAGGCCGACGAGCCAAAGCTGAAAGAAGCCGGCCCGACGGACAAGGGTGAGATGCCGGAACCAGGTCCGGAAAGCGAGGCGGCTGCCGCCGAACCGCCCGAGGCCGATGCCGAGGACCAGAAGGACCTCGCCCGACTTGACGGCGAGCAGCCGGATGAGGTGGAAGCAGAGGCGCAAGCCGGCGAACCCGTCACACGCCCTGTTTCCGGATCGCTGCTCGACTATGCCGACCGCGAACCCAGAGATGAGGCGCAGGAAGGCGTTGAGCCCAGCACGAACCGTCGAACGATCGTCGCCGAAGCGCCGCGGGATGGCGACGACGACAGCATGACGGCCGAAGACTTCCGTGACGCCGAGGACAGCGAGGATTGGTCCGAGGACAGCGCAGCCGCAGCCGACGCTGCCGGCCATGTGCCGCCCGTCGAGCGGCCGCAGGCACCACCGCTCAAACTCGACGGCTTCGTGCCGTCGGCGTTTGCCGGAGAGGACAACACGGGGCCGGATACCTCGATCCTCGGCAAGCTGCCAGTGCCGGTGCTTATCCATTCCGGCGACCAGCTGCATTACGCGAACGACGAATTCCTCGGATTGACCGGCTATGCGACGCTCAATGCCCTGGACGAGGCTGGCGGGCTCGGCGCGCTGTTTGCCGACCCTTATGCCGACGACGGCAGTTCGGATGGCGGCGACCGCGCTCTGCGGCTGAAAACGCGCGAAGGTCAGGAGTTTCCGATCGATGCGATTTTACGCTCCGTGCCCTGGGGAAACGGCAAGGCGCTGATGCTGGTCGTACGTCGTTCCGGCGACGACGAGGCAGCAGCCATTCCACATGGCGCCGCCGAAGACCAAACGCAGCCGGATGTTTCCGAGCTCAAGGCACGTATTGCCGAAATGCGCACTATCATCGACACCGCCACCGACGGCGTCGTGCTGATCGGCCGCAACGGAACGATCCGTTCAATTAGCCGTCCGGCGGAAGCGCTGTTCGGCTTCGACAGCGACGAGGTGACCGGCAAACCGTTCGTCTCGCTGTTTGCGATCGAAAGCCAGCGCGCGGCGCGTGACTATCTCGAGGGGTTGTCGGAGCCCGGCGTTGCAAGCGTGATGAACGATGGCCGCGAGGTGATCGGGCGCGAGGCGCAGGGGCGTTTCATTCCGCTGTTCATGACTATCGGCAGGCTGCCCAACGACAGCGGCTTCTGTGCGGTGGTGCGCGATATCACCCAGTGGAAGCGGGCCGAAGAGGACTTGACCCAGGCGCGCGCAGTCGCCGAACGCGCTTCGTCGCAGAAGACCGATTTTCTGGCCCGCATTAGCCACGAGATCCGCACGCCGCTCAACGCCATAATCGGCTTTTCCGAGCTGATGGTCGACGAGAAATTCGGGCCGGTGGCCAATGACCGTTATCGCGACTATCTGCGCGACATCAACCGTTCGGGCAACCACGTTCTCGACCTGGTCAACGACCTGCTCGACATTTCGAAAATCGAGGCCGGCCAGCAGGAGATGGCCTATGAGGCGGTGTCGCTTAACGACACACTGGCCGAAACCGTGGCGATGATGCAGCCGCAAGCGAACCGGGAACGCGTCATCATCCGCTCCAGCTTCGCCTCGCGGCTGCCGGAAGTGGTGGCCGATCTGCGCAGCGTGCGGCAGATCGCGCTCAACATCCTGTCGAACGCCGTCCGCTACACGCAGGCTGGCGGCCAGGTGATCGTGTCGACGGCTTACGAGATCTCCGGCGATGTCGTCATGCGCGTGCGCGATACCGGCATCGGCATGAGCCAGTCCGAGATCGAGCAGGCGCTGAAGCCGTTCAAGCAGATCAATGCGCTGAAGCGCGGCCGTGGCGACGGCACGGGTCTTGGGCTGCCGCTGACCAAGGCGATGGTCGAAGCGAACCGGGCTCGGTTCACCATCAACTCGACGCCCGGCGAGGGAACCTTGGTCGAAGTCGCCTTTCCCTCGACCCGCGTGCTCGCCGGTTAGCTATGGTTGCGCAAAGAAAAAAGGCGTCCAACAGGACGCCTTGAATGATAGGATTGCTGTCACAACGGGGCTTGAGCGAATCAGATCCTCTCGGGGCTAAGAGGAACGGGATTTCTCCCTCAAGTTACGCACGACTATTGATGCCGGGCCTTAACAAATCCTTACCGGCACGCCGGAAAATTTACCAATGTGTACCACTCATGAAATCTAGGTAAATTCCGAAGAGATAATTTGTTAACGATACCGGAGACCTCAAAACAGCTCCTACCTTGGATCCCGGGGTCAGTCGGCAAGCTGCGGCAGGTTGCGGAACAGCTCGAGCGCTTCGGGATTGGCGAGCGCTTCCTTGTTCTTGATGGCGCGGCCGTGCACCATGTCGCGTACCGCGAGCTCGGTGATCTTGCCCGATTTGGTTCGCGGAATATCGCTGACGGCGACGATCTTGGCCGGCACGTGGCGCGGGCTCGCCCCGGTGCGGATTTTCGCGCGGATGCGTTTTTCCAGCTCGGCATCGAGCTCAACGCCGGCCGCCAGCCGCACGAACAGCACGACACGCACGTCATTGTCGAAATCCTGGCCGATGCACAGCGCTTCGAGGATTTCCGGCATCTGCTCGACCTGATTGTAGATCTCCGCCGTGCCGATCCTGACACCGCCCGGATTGAGCGTGGCGTCGGAACGGCCATGGATGATCAGGCCGCCATGGACGGTCCATTCGGCGAAATCGCCGTGGCACCAGAAATCGTCGAAACGTTCGAAATAGGCGGCTTTGTATTTCCTGCCGTCAGGGTCGTTCCAGAAGCCGATCGGCATTGCCGGAAAGGCCTTGGTGCAGACGAGCTCGCCCTTCTCCTGGCGGAGCGGGCGGCCGTCATCGGCCCAGACATCGACGGCAAGGCCGAGCCCGGGCCCTTGGATCTCGCCGGTCCATACCGGTTCGATCGGCACGCCGAGCACGAAGCAGGAGACGATATCGGTGCCGCCGGAAATCGAAGCCAGATGCACGTCCTTCTTGATGCCTTCATAGACGAAGCGGAAATCTTCCGGCGATAGCGGCGAGCCGGTCGATGAGATGGTGCGCACGCTGGAAAGATCATGCGTGCGGATCGGCTTCAGGCCGGCCTTGCGCACGGAATCGATGAATTTGGCCGAGGTGCCGAAATAGGTCATCTTTTCGGCATCGGCGAAGTCGAACAGCGCATTGCCGTCCGGGTAGAACGGCGAGCCGTCGTAGAGCAGCAAGGTGGCGCCCGATGCCAGGCCCGACACCAGCCAGTTCCACATCATCCAGCCGCAGGTGGTGAAGTAGAAGAAGCGGTCGCCGTCGAGCAGGCCGGCATGCAGCCGTTCTTCCTTGACGTGCTGGATCAGCGTTCCGCCGGCCGAATGGACAATGCATTTGGGAATGCCGGTCGTGCCCGATGAAAACAGGATGTACAGCGGATGCGAAAACGGCAGCCTTTCGTAGGCGACAGGCCTTGCGGCAAAGGGTGACAGCGCCTCTTCCAGCGCAGCCGCCTTACCGATGGTCGCGGCGACGTCGAGCGAGGTGCCGAGATAGTCGACAATGAGGACTTTGCGGACGGTGGCGAGCTTGCCCGCCACGGCCGCGATCTTGTCGGCGACTTCGATTGCCTTGCCATTGTACCAGTAGCCGTCCGGCGCGATGAACACGACAGGCTCGATCTGGCCGAACCGGTCGAGAACCCCCTGCTCGCCGAAATCTGGGGAGCAGGACGACCAGACCGCGCCGATCGAGGCGGCCGCCAGCATCGCAGCAACGGTCTCCGGCATGTTGGGCATCATCGCGGCGATGCGGTCGCCCTTCTTCACCTTGAGTGACAGGAAAAGCTGCTGCAGGCGCGAGGTCAGCGCATGCAGCTCGTTCCAGGACAGCCGCCGCTCGACCTTGTCCTCGCCGCGAAAGACGATTGCGTCGCCAAGCCCGGTTTTCTTGAGGAGATTCTCGGCGAAGTTCAGCTTTGCCTCAGGAAAGAAGGTCGCGCCGGGCATCTTGTTGCCATCGACCAGCACGCGTTCGCCCTTGTCGCCGACGATGCCACAAAAGTCCCAGACCAGGCTCCAGAAGGTCTCGCGATCATCGATCGACCAGCGATGCAGGTCGGCATAGGAGGAGAAAAACTTGCCGGCCATGTTCGCCGCGGCGTTCATGAAGGCGGTCATCGGCGCCGCGTCGATCTGCTCTTGCGTCGGGATCCAGAGCGGTGCGTCGTCAGCCATCTTTGTTCCTCCTCAAAGCACGTCACGTTTGAAGAGATTCACGCGACGCGCTTTAAACTTTTGTCTTTATACATGTCGTTTATCCCAAAACCGCTGGGCACTTTTGGGCGACATGCATTGGCATCGCTTATGCATATCGCGATGCAGCAGAGCAAGATTTTGTTGGACCGCGCCGGTCAGGGTGTGCGCAAATGCCATCGCCGGGCCATAAAGACTTGAAATGCGTCAGCCGTCGGTTACACCCGTCGGGCGATTTTGTCGGAATGGAAGCATACGGGGCGATATGCCATCACCTTTGATCCGACGCGGAATATGGGCGATCGGCGCAGCCGTCATCGTCATCGCGCTGGTTGTCGCAGCCTTGCCGTTGATCGCCTCGACCCGCATCGTACGCGACCGTATCGCGTGGGAAATGAGCGCGTGGAGCGGTTTCCGGGTCACCATCGACGGCGCGCCGCGTATCGAGGTCTGGCCGAATTTCCGGGCGATCCTGAGCGACGTGACGCTGTCGCAATGGACAGAGACGGATGCGCCGCCCGTGGTCGAGGCCGAACGGGTCGAGGTCGACCTCTCAGCGATGGCGGCGCTGCGTGGCGATGTGGTGTTTTCGACGGCGCGGCTGGTACGACCGACGATCCGGGTTCAGCGTACCGCGAGCGGGTTTTTCCTGCCTGCGATTCCCAGCGGCGGGCGCATTACGCGTTCGATCGATGCTGCCCGCGCGGTGATCAACACAAATCCCGCCAAGCCGGATCTCGGCAAGCTGCCGACAGATCCGTTCGGCACAGTCGAGTTCAGGGACGGCCGCGTAGTGGCTGCCATCGGCGGCAAGGACCAGGAGATATTGAGCAGCCTGAGCGGCCAGGCGAACTGGGCCGCGATGAACAGCAATGCGACGCTGTCGGCGACCGGGATATGGCGCGGCGAAAGTGTTGCCATCGACGCCGCATCGCCGAACCCGCTCGTGCTGTTTGGTGGCGGCACAGCACCGGCCACATTTTCCTTCAAGGCGGCACCGGCCAGTTTTTCGTTCGACGGCCGCGCCAGCATGTCGGAGAACGGCTATTTCGACGGCCAGGCAAAATTCGCCGCACCTTCGCTCCGACGCGTGCTCGAATGGTCGCAGGCCGGCATCGCGCCCGGTGCCGCAATCGGCTCGATCTCGGTTTCAAGCAAGATCACGGCGACGGCCGGGCGCGTCAAATTTGAAAACACGGCCCTGACCCTCGACAACAACCCGGGAATGGGTGCGCTGGACTTCACCTATGGTGAGGCACTGCCGGTGATCTCCGGCACACTTGCCTTCGATACGCTCGACCTCAGATCATTTCTCTCCGCCTTTACGCCGGTACCATCCGCCGGCGGCACCGGCCCGGGCGAAATCGACACAAGCTTCGCCGACCGGATCAATCTCGATCTCAGGCTGTCGGCGGCGCATGCCACCGCCGGCGCCATCCAGCTTGCCGACGTCGCTGCCACTGCCCAGGTCAAGAACGGCCTTGCCGTCTTCGATATCTCGGATGCATCCGCCTTTGGCGGCAACGTCCAGAGCAGCGTCCGTTTCGACCGCAAGCCCGCCGGCACGGAAGTCGAGATCCGGCTGCTTGCTTCCGATATCGACGGCGGCGCTTTCGGCACCGCGGCCGGGATGACACGGCTGGTGCCGATCGGCACTGGAACCGTTTCGGTCATCCTCAAAGGGCCTGGCAGAACCTGGGACTCGATTTTCGAAAACGCCAATGGCTCGCTGTCCGCGACGTTCGGCGCGGGTGCGCTGAGCCGGCTTAACCTGCCGGCGTTCCTCAAGCACACCGAACAGGGCGGATTCTTCGCGCTGGACGACGTCTCGGACGGAACGCTGCCGATCGACGGGGCCGAGCTCAAGGCGAGCATTTCGAACGGCGTGGCGCGCATCGACAAGGCCGAGGTGAATTCCGCGCAATACAAGATCTGGCTTTCCGGCATCGCATCCTATGCCGGACGCGGGCTGGCGCTGTCCGGCGGCATCGTCCAGCCGAGCCAGGCTGCCACGCAGACGAACGGCCAGGGACCCAATCAGTCGTCCTTCTTCGTCGGCGGAACGTGGAGCACGCCGTTCATCTCGCCGATAAGCCGCGGCGTTTCGGGAGAGTAAGCAGCAGCAGCAGCTTCAACCGCGCTGCGCGGCCTGCTCGTCGCGCTGGCGCTGCACCTCGCGGCGTTTGTTTGCGAGCGAAGCGATGATCACGCCAACTGCGACGACCGCGATCAAGATGGTGCAGGCTGCGTTGATTTCCGGCGTCACGCCAAGGCGGACCTGGCTGTAGATCTTCATCGGCAGCGTCGTGGCGCCGGGTCCCGAGGTGAAGCTGGCAATAACCAAATCATCGAGCGACAGCGTGAAGGCCAGCATCCAGCCGGAGACGATAGCCGGCATGATAACCGGCAGCGTGATCTGGAAGAAGGTCTTCACCGGTGGCGCACCGAGGTCCATCGCGGCCTCTTCCAGCGAACGATCGAACGTGATCAGGCGCGATTGAACCACCACCGCAACGAAGCACATGGTTAGCGTGGTGTGGGCAAGCGTCACCGTCAGAAAGCCGCGGTCGAGGCCGACGGCGACGAAGAGCAGCAGCAGCGACAGGCCGGTGATGACTTCCGGCATGACCAGCGGCGCAAACACCATGCCGGAAAACAGAAGCCGGCCGCGAAAGCGCGTGTAGCGTGTCAAGGTGAGCGCCGCCAGCGTGCCGAGCACGGTCGCCACGCTTGCCGAGATGACGCCGACGCGGGCCGTCACCCAGGTGGCGTCCATCAGACCCCGGTTGTGGAACAGCGACACGTACCATTTCGTCGAGAAGCCACCCCAGACGGTGACCAGCTTCGATTCGTTGAAAGAGAACACGACGAGCAGGACGATCGGCAGGTAAAGAAAGGCAAAGCCGAGCACGATCGAAATGATGTTGAAGCGGCTCCAGGTCGCGTTCATTGGTCCTGCTCCTGGGCGCGCGCCTGGGCTCGCTGGAAGAGCATGATCGGCACGATCAGCAGCAGCAGCAAGATAACGGCGACGGCGGAGGACACCGGCCAGTCACGGTTGGCGAAGAACTCGTTCCACAGCGTTCTGCCGATCATCAGCGTCTGCGAGCCGCCGAGCAGGTCGGGAATGACGAACTCGCCGACGGCGGGAATGAACACCAGCAGGCAGCCAGCGATGACGCCGGGCAGCGACAGGGGGAAGGTGATCTTCCAAAAGGCGCTGGTCGGCGGACAGCCGAGATCCTTGGCGGCCTCGATCAGAGAATGGTCCATCTTCTCCAAGGACGAATAGAGCGGCAGCACCATGAACGGCAGATAGGAGTAGACGATGCCGATGAAGATCGCCGTATAGGTGTTGAGGATGATCAGCGGTTGGCTGATGATGCCGGTGGCGAGCAGCAGCTGGTTGAGCAGGCCCTCGGGCTTAAGGATGCCGATCCAGGCGTAGACACGGATCAGGAACGAGGTCCAGAACGGCAGGATCACCAGCATCAGCAAGGTCGGGCGAATCGTCGCTGGGGCGCGCGCCATGCCATAGGCTATGGGATAGCCGACCAGCAATGTCAGGACCGTCGAGATGGCGGCGACGATGACGCTCGTCACATAGGCATTGAAGTAAAGCGCATCCTGCGTCAGCCAGGTATAGTTGTCGAAATTGAGCGCGCCGAATTCCGAGATAAACCCGGAAATGCCGCTGCGGAAATCGAGCACCGGCGTGTAGGGCGGCATGGCGATCGCAGTCTGCGACAGCGAAATCTTGAAGACAATGATGAAAGGGACGAGAAAGAAGAACAGCAGCCAGAGGTAGGGGATGATGATGACGAGCCGGCTAACGAACGCCGCTCCCAGCCTGACCAAGGCGGATTTGCCGGCAGCGCTTGCCGGAGAGCTTGTTGCGGCAGTGACAGCGGACATGATCAGTCTCTACCGTGTCAGGACGACGCCGGCGTCGGGGCGGAAAGAAACCCAGGCGCGGTCGTTCCAGGTCAATGGGTCCTCGGTGAGACGTGCCGCGTTCATGGTGCTCGCCCGCACCACCTGACCGTCGTTCAGCCTGACGTGATAGACGGTCATGTCGCCGAGATAGGCTATGTCGTAGACCTCGCCCTCGATGGCGTTGACGGCACCGGCCGGTTTTATGGAGGACACCTTGATCTTCTCCGGCCTGATGGCGAAGGTGACGGATGTCCCGGCCGCGGCACTGCCGGCATTTTCGGTCCGGATGGTGATGCCGTTGCCGGCATCGATGCTCGCGCTGCCGGCCTCGCCAGCCGCGATCTTGCCGTCGAACATATTCACATTGCCGACGAAGCCGGCGACGAAGCGGGAACCCGGCGCCTCGTAGACCTCGGCCGGCGTCGCCACCTGCATCACCTCGCCCTTGTCGATGATGGCGATGCGGTCGGCCATCGTCATCGCCTCTTCCTGATCATGGGTGACGACGACGAAGGTGAGGCCGAGGTTCTGCTGCAGGTCCATTAGCTCGAACTGGGTCTCCTCGCGCAGCTTCTTGTCCAGCGCGCCAAGTGGCTCGTCGAGCAGCAGGACTTTCGGCCGCTTTGCCACCGAGCGCGCGAGTGCGACGCGCTGGCGCTGGCCGCCCGACAATTGGTGCGGTTTGCGCTTGGCGAACTGCTCGAGCTTGACCAGCTTCAGCATCTCGGCGACGCGCTTGTCGATGTCGGCCTTGGCCATGCCTTCCTGCTTGAGGCCGAAGGCGATATTGTTCTCGACCGTCATGTGCGGAAACAAGGCGTAGGACTGGAACATCATGTTGACCGGCCGCCGGTAGGGCGGAATGCCGCGCAGATCCTGGCCATCGAGCAGGATGCGGCCAGCGGTCGGCTCCTCGAAGCCGGCGAGCATCCTGAGCAGCGTCGATTTCCCGCAGCCTGAGGCCCCGAGCAAGGCAAAGAATTCGCGCTCGAAAATGGTCAGCGACAGGTTGTTGACCGCCGTGAACTCACCGAATTTCTTGGTGACGTTGTCGAACTGGATGTATGGCTTGGCGTTCGGATCGTTCCATGGCGCAAAATCCCTGCGGATGCTGCCAAGCGATTTCATGTCCCACTCCGTCCTGCTGCTTGCCCCATGAGAAAGCGGCCCCGGCAACGGCTGCCGGGGCCTGGTCAGATTGCTATTGGCCGGTGACGATCTTGGTCCAGGTGCGGGTGATGATCCGCTGGGTCTTGGGATCGTAAGGCGATACGGTGTAGAGCTTCTGCAAGGTGGCTGCATCCGGATAGATCGCCGGATCTTCCAGGATCGCCTTGTCGATGAACTGCTGCGAAGCCTTGTTGCCGTTGGCATAGAGCACATAGTTCGACGATTTGGCGATCACTTCGGGCTTCATCATGTAGTTCAGGAACTCATGCGCTTCGGCGACATGCGCTGCACCGGCCGGGATCGCCATCTGGTCGAACCACATCTGGGCACCTTCCTTCGGCACCGAGTAGCCGATCTCGACACCCTGCTTGGCTTCGTCCGCGCGGTTGCGGGCCTGGAAGACGTCACCCGACCAGCCGACCGCCAGGCAGATGTCGCCATTGGCCAGGGCGTTGATGTATTCGGAGGAGTGGAACTTGCGGATATAGGGCCGGACCTTCAGCAAGGTTTCTTCGGCCTTGGCAATCTCATCGGGCGACGTGCTGTTCGGATCGAGGCCCAGATATTTCAGTGCCGCCGGTATGATGTCGGCCGGCGAATCCAGTACATAGACGCCGCAGTCCTTCAATTTGGCCAGGCTTTCGGGATTGAAGAACACGTCCCAGCTGTCGATCTTGTCGGTGCCGAGCGCTGCCTGCACCTTCTTGATGTTGTAGCCGATGCCAACCGTACCCCACATGTAGTTGATCGAATATTCGTTGCCGGGATCATATTTGGCGGTCCGTTCCATGACCGTGTCCCACATATTTGAAATGTTCGGCAGTTTCGACTTGTCGAGCTTCTGGAACACACCCGCCTGGATCTGGCGTGCAAGGAAATTGCCGCTGGGCACGACGACATCGTAGCCGCTGCCGCCGGCGAGCAGTTTCGTTTCCAGGATCTCGTTGGAATCGAAAGTGTCGTAGACGACCTTGATGCCGGTTTCCTTGGTGAAGTCGTCGATGATCGAACTGTCGATATAGTCCGACCAGTTGAAGACGTTGACGACGCGATCCTCGGCATGCGCGCCCAAGGTAAAAACTGCCAGAAACGCCGAAGTCGCCGAAAGCCAGAGCGCTTTGCGGGTCATGCTATTCTCCTTTGATGAGTGTTCCGTCGCCAGCTCGTCGCGGCGTCCGCGCGGCTGGGCATTTGCTTCAAGGTATTGGGCTTGCAGGCAGGCGACAAGCGCGAATTGCCGGCGCCATTATGGTTCGGCGGCGAGCCGACAGCGAAGACCTGGCGTGGCGTTGGTGGTGTTCCGACGCCGTCGGAAGCTTTCGCTACGGCGCGGGCAGGGAGACGACGATATTGTCCGGCCTCGATGCGGCCGGCATGGAGACTTGGCAAGATACGCCTGTCTTGTTGTTGCCGTGATCGCAGCCTGCCCGCGCGGCTGCGACGTTGTCAATGGTTCATCTCGCTTTGACGCGCGCACTGCATCAATTTGGTGACGGCACACCGGTGACGCCCGCTCGCGCGGGCCGCGTCTGGCGCTTGAATTCGAGCCCGATATGGACGAGGAGCGCGGTGACGACGACGGCACCGCCGACGATGGTACGCGCCGACGGCATCTCGGAATGAATGAGCCAGACCCAGATCGGACCAAGGATCGGTTCGAACGTGCCGAGCAGCGCCGCCACAGCGGCCGGAACAAGCCGGGCACCGGTGGCGAAGAAGGCGAGACCGAGTCCCAGATTGATCACGCCAAAGGCAAAGAGGAAGCCCATATCGTGGCTGGAGACGCCCAGCGCCGACGCCTGCGATGCCGCAAAGGCGGCCGCCAGCATCGTGCCGAGGCAGGTCGCCGGCGTCATGCGCACATGGGCAAAGCGGCGCGTGATGACGGTGGCGATCGAGAACATGACAGCGATGAGCAGCGCCAGCCCGTCGCCGATTGGCGACACCGCGCCATCGAGCGATTCCGACACCATGATGGCGACGCCGACAATAACGGCGGCGATCGCCACCCAGGTCGCCACCGCCACCCGTTCGCGAAACAGCGCCCAGGCAAACAGCGCCGCCAGAAGCGGCACGCCGGCCTGCATCAACAGGATGTTGGCGACGGTGGTATAGGCAAGCGCCACGACGAAAGAGGTCGACGCCGTGGCGAAGCAGAACGCCACCGCAAGGCCGGCCAGGCCCATGCCGCGAAACAGCTTCAGCGTGCCACGCCAGCCATCGCGCCAGACCATGAAGCAGAGCAGGAAGGCGGCGGCCCAGACCGAGCGCCAGAACACCACCGTCCAGCTGTCGGCGTTGTCGATGAAGCGCGCAATGCTGCCGCCGAAGCTCCACA
Organism: Mesorhizobium sp. M1227; assembly: GCF_040318315.1. NCBI lineage: Bacteria > Pseudomonadati > Pseudomonadota > Alphaproteobacteria > Hyphomicrobiales > Phyllobacteriaceae > Mesorhizobium > Mesorhizobium sp. M1227. The sequence goes on along the minus strand of NZ_JAMYLZ010000040.1, from coordinate 8,896 downwards.
TCAACGCCGACAGGAATACCAGCAGGAAGCCGACGCGTTCGCCTTGCGGCGACACGATCGGCGAAGCGGCAACCGGAGATGATGCGGTATCGGTCATGGGTATGACTGTCGGCGAATTCGGAGCAGCACGATGTGCAATGGACGACAGAGACGTGCCTCATTCGCGTAACGCAAAGCAGAAGGCCGGGCGTGATCCAGTTCGATGTTCCGTTTGGCGCACTGATGAGGGCGCCTCGCCCCTCGCCCGGCGATGATCCGAGGCGACTTGTCGATGATGCGTTACGAGGTGCTCTTGTTGCCGCGGATAAAACGCCAGAGACCGGCCAGCGGAACCAGCAGGAGCAGGCCAAACTTTTTCAGCGCGATCAGCGCCACGACCAGAAAACCTGCTTTCGCCGCCAGCTTGCCGGCAATCAGGCCACCGACGCCAATCGCCGCAACCGTATCGACGCCCGGCACGAAATCGGCGTATGTCTTGCCGGTATTGAAGTCCGCGAGGCCAAGCACCTCATCCAGGCTTTGCCTTATCTCCGGCAATTGTTCCACCGTCGCGATATAGCTCATCACGAAGACGCCCTCCCTGCCAAGGAAACGGACGTCGTAGTTGAGCGTATGGGCGGCATCGTTGCCAAATTGCAGCTCCTTGGCCCAGTGCAGGCGCTTGTGGGCCGCGTCATAAACCGGCGGCGACGCCCAGCCGATCAGCGTAATGGGCGCATAGCCATCCTTTACCCTCTGATCGTTGCCGGACAGAGTGTCTGACTGCATGTTGCGCAGCAGTTCATTGTAATCGATGGACGCGGCGTCGCTGTCGTCGACGTAACCGATCTTTTCCCAGCGCAGCTCTATCCCCCAATTGTTGTCGGCAATGGGATCATGGGAGACTGGAAAGATCATGCCGAGGGCATCGGAACCAGAGTCGGGCGGATTGCCCCAGGCTTCGGTGAGGACGGAGAGCGTGTCCTTCTTGTCCAGAAAATAGAACTTGTCCTTGAGGTCGAGATGGATGCCTTCGGCAAGATTTATCGCGCCGGTCTTCGGATCGATCTTGTCCAGGAACGCCTTGCCGGCATCATTGTAGTGTTGATAGGAATTGAAGAAATCCGAGGACTTTTCAGCCAATGCGGGATCGGCCAAAAACGCGAGCGCCAAGCCAAGCCAAAAAACTGTCCTGCCCATGATTGATCCCCCGACCGTTGCGCAGTTCTTTTTTTTGATACCGTACCGTCAATGCTGAATCAATATTCGGCTGAATCAATATTTTGGCTGAACCAATATTTTGGCCGGCAACCGCGAACCAGCTTACTGGTTGCCGCCGCAGGAACAGATGAGGTCCTTTGGTCGAAGATTCAGCCGCAATATTGCTGGAGCCGAATCACTGGAAATCGAACGCCGACAGTCCCGTGACCATCTCGTCGAGGCCGAGCGGACGTGTAACGGGTGGCTCGGCGCGGGCGAGGCAGCCGATGCGTTCGCACAGCCGGCAGGCAGGGCCGACCGGCGTCGCCAGCGCAGCGGCGCTCTGTCCGGTCTTGCCGATGGCGGCCGGCCCCGGCAATGCCGCTCCATAGACGACCTCGTCGCGAAAACCGATGTCGCAGCCGAGCAACAGCGCCGTGCGCCGCGGGCGCTCGGCAAACGAGCCCTGCGGCCCTTCGAGCGTGCGGGCCATGCAGAGGAACGCCGCACCGTCGGGCATTTCCACTGCCTCGACCAGGATCTGGCCGGGCTGGGCGAAGGCGGCATGGACCGGCAGCTTCGGACAGCCGCCGCCGAAGCGGCTTTGCGGAAAGCCGTGGCTGCCCGCCTTGCGGAACCGATTGCCGGCACTGTCGACCTCGAGCATGAAGAACGGCACACCCGACGCACCCGGCCGCTGCAGCGTGGTCAGCCGGTTCGCCGCCTGCTCGAAAGAGACGCCGAAGCGCGACCGCAACATGTCGATGTCATAGCGGGCACGGACCGCAGCGGCGCGAAAAGGTTGATAAGGCATCATCAGAGCGTGCGCGGCATAGCGGCCGAGCTCGAAACGCGCCAGCCGGCGGGCTTCGTCCGTGGTCAGCTTCAGCACTTGGATCTCGGCAGCTACAGCGACGCTCATGCGGATCAGGCAGGCCTCCATCGCCACCTCGCGCACTTGATCGAATGGCGACAGCCGCTCGGACAGGAACAGGCGCTGCGAGTGACGGTCATAGCGACGCCGCCAGTTGGGCATCGTGGCGACCGGCAGTACCTTGACGACGATGCCGAATTCACGCCGCAGCCAAGCCTTCAACGCACTGAACAGATCGTCGCCGGGATCGAGCACCGACGTGAATGCCTCGGCTTCCTCTTCGAGCGCGGCAAAATGGTTCGGCCGGCGTTCGAAAATCTCATGCACCTCGTCGATCGGCAGCCTGGCACCGGAGAGGGCGGTGGCCTTGCCCTCACGCGCGAGCAGCTCGTTGATATCCGACAATCGCTCGGCCTGCTCGCGATAGGCGCGAAACAGCTTTATGACAGCGGTGGAAGCGTTGGGCGCCGCCTCGGCAAGCTCGATGAGTTCCTGGTCGCCCGGCAGTTCGCCGGCCAGCAACGGATCTGAAAACACTTCCTTCAAATCGGCGACCGACCCCCTCGCCTCGCCCTGCAATTCATGTGGGTCGACCTTGTAGACGGTTGCCAGCCTCAGGATCAGTTGCACCGTCAGCGGCCGCTGGTTGCGCTCGATGAGATTGAGATAGGACGGCGAGATGCCGAGCCCTTCGGCCATCGCCGTCTGGGTCAGCCCCTTGGCGTTGCGGATGCGACGAATGCGCGGCCCGGCAAAGATTTTGTGGTCGGCCAATCGAGTTTCCTTGACAGAAATTTACATCCGCCGATGGCATGGCTGTCTTTACAATCATGACAGATTTACAGCTCTCATCAGTCAAACACAACACAGGTTTTCCCTTATTTTATGACTGATCAGGAGGTTTGCCTCGCTTGCGTCGTGCCGACGTGTAAATGGTGTCACACATATGGCGCACATATTTTCCCTCTGCGACGCCTTCCTAAACCGGCATCAAAACCGCCTGGAGTGATCAATGACCGACTTTTACAACCTCGTCCCGTCGGCGCCGCAAGGCCGCTTTGATGGCATCGAAAGGCCCTATTCGCCGGACGACGTGAAGCGGCTGCGCGGCTCGGTGCAGATCCGGCAGAGCCTCGCCGAAATGGGGGCAAACCGGCTGTGGCAGCTCATCCATGAAGAGGATTTCGTCAACGCGCTGGGTGCCATGTCGGGCAACCAGGCGATGCAGCAGGTGCGGGCCGGGCTGAAAGCGATCTATCTGTCAGGATGGCAGGTCGCCGCCGATGCCAACACCGCTTCCGCCATGTACCCGGACCAGTCGCTTTATCCCGCAAATGCCGCGCCCGAACTGGTCAAGCGCATAAACCGCACCTTACAGCGCGCCGACCAGATCGAGACTTCGGAAGGCAACGGGCTGTCGGTCGACACCTGGTTCGCGCCGATCGTCGCCGACGCGGAAGCCGGCTTCGGCGGGCCGCTCAACGCCTTCGAGATCATGAAGGCGTTCATCGAGGCGGGTGCGGCCGGCGTCCATTACGAGGACCAGCTGGCTTCGGAGAAGAAATGCGGCCATCTCGGCGGCAAGGTACTGATCCCGACCGCCGCACACATCCGCAACCTCAACGCCGCGCGGCTTGCCGCCGACGTCATGGGCACGCCGACGCTGGTCGTGGCGCGCACCGACGCTGAAGCGGCAAAGCTCTTGACCTCCGACATCGACGAACGCGACCGACCCTTCGTCGATTATGGCGCCGGCCGCACGGCGGAGGGCTTCTACCATGTCAGCAACGGCATCGAGCCCTGCATCGCCCGCGCCGTCGCCTATGCGCCCTATGCGGACCTGATCTGGTGCGAGACTTCCAGGCCCGATCTGGCGCAGGCCAGGACGTTTGCCGAAGGCGTGCGCAAGCACCATCCGGGCAAGCTGCTTGCCTATAATTGCTCGCCGTCTTTCAACTGGAAGAAGAATCTCGATGACGCGACGATTGCGAAATTCCAGAAGGAACTCGGCGCCATGGGTTACAAGTTCCAGTTCATTACGCTGGCCGGTTTCCACCAGCTCAATTTCGGCATGTTCGAGCTCGCCCGCGGCTACAAGGAGCGGCAGATGGCAGCCTATTCGGAACTGCAGGAGGCGGAATTCGCCGCGGAAGCCAATGGCTATACCGCCACCAAGCACCAGCGCGAGGTTGGCACCGGCTATTTCGACGCCGTCTCAATGGCGATCACCGGTGGCCAGTCTTCGACCACGGCCATGCATGGATCGACCGAGCACGCCCAATTCAGGCCGGCGGCGGAATAGCGGAACAGCAGACAGACAGAGGGAACGCCCAAGCGGGCATGGCAACACAACAGGCAAGGCAACACAGGGAGAAGACCAATGGCATCGATAAGCCGCGTCAAGGAACGGGCCGAAGAGCAGGCCACCAGCATGAATGTCGACCAGCAGGCGACCATCCGCATGCTGGCGAACGATCTGCACAGGCTCAATCAGTCGGTAATGAAGGCGGTCGAGGCCGGCGTCTCGGTCGAACTGGTGCGCTCGGCACGGCACCATGGCGGCGACGGCAATTGGGGCGATCTGCTGATCCCGGTTATCGTCACACAGCGGAGCCACGACTAATGAATTCTACCGCACCGCGCCTTTTTTGAACGCGGGCTATCGCACCTCGCAGGCAGCGGCCCTGCCTAATCCGGCAGAGCCGCTAGTGCAACGATTTCAATGACAAGATCAGGCTGCGCAAGCGCTGCAACGCCAATAACTTCCGAGGGCGGCGGGTTGTTGTAGCTGCAGTGCTTCGGGCAGTGCACCGCAAAGAATTCGTCCAAGACGTCCAGGCGAAAATTGGGAGAGCTCAAAACGCCGCCATCGGGAAACGGTCCCTTAACGAAGAAGGTCAGCCTGATGAGATGCTCGAGCGCACTGCCAAGCTCCTCCAGGTCTGATTTGATATTGGTGAGAATTGTGCGCCACTGTGCCGCTGCATCGCCAATGGCGCCGCCGCCGCTTTTGCCGATCGGATCGTAGTCCTCGGCGGTCGCGGTGTTTCCGGAAAGGTAGACAAACCCCTTCGCGCCGGTAACGACCGTACCCTTTCCCCATGGCATCAACCGGCCATTTTTGAATTTCTTGTGAGTCACGAGTTCCATTGTCATCTCCCGTCGATCAAAGAGACGTGCGTAGCCAACGAGGAAGGGTAGTCCGGCGAGGCGATGCGACAAGCTCGCGACAGACTTGCCTCGACTTCATCCAACCTTTCGTCAATCTGGCTATAGCTGCTAGTTGACGCGTTCGCGCTGCACAGCCAAACTTAGCTGAGCCTGCCCGGTTGTGGTGGCGACTTCTCCTTTCGAGCGGCGGCAAAGAAAAGCACTTAATTTTAATTTTAATGTTTCTTGAGATATTCTCCTGATACGCCATTTGAGCTTGACATGAGCAGTGATCTCACGCCAATTACCTCTCGAGTTTCAACCCTGCATTGAAACATTGAACAACGGCCTGCCCCGCCATGTGCCCTGCGAATCGCGACATCGAGACTGCAAAACAGCTGCCTTTCGTCAGCCGGGACGTGGAGACGCGGATGCTCCCGGATTTCTCGCGGGTGCTGGTGGTCGGAAAATCACCGATCAACCGCGTCGTGGTTTCAAAAATCGTGGAGCGGTCCGGCCTCAAACCGATCTCGGAAACTCCCGAAACCGCGGCAAAGGCCTTGCACGCGCTGATTCCCGGGACTGTCGTTCTCGACGGCGGTGCGGAGAACGGGGACTGCGACGCCTTGCTGTCGGGTATCGATGCACTGCGAAGGGCGTCAGGCAGATCGCTTCCGTCGGTGATCCTGCTTTCAGTCAAGACCGGCACGCCGGAGAGCCTGGGCCTGTCCAGCGTCATCGACGCAGTGGTCGTCAAGCCGATCACCACCGAACGGCTGCAGCCGGTGATCGACCGGCTGATCGCAATTAGCCGCAATTGACGCCTACCGTGATGCCTCGGCTGCAGACCTGATCAATCAATCTCGCCGATACGCTCGATCAAGCCCGGCAGTTCACCGAGATTGGCTATCTGGCGAAAGCGTGGTGCCGAGACCGGCGGCTCGACATGTTCCAGCACCCAGGTCAGATCATGCGGAACGTGGATGCCCCAACTGCCGGCTTCGATGGCCGGCACGACGTCCGATTTGAGCGAGTTGCCGACCATCATGCCCTTTTCCGGGCCGTCGCCGTGGCGGGTGAAAATGCGGCTATAGGTGGCCGCGCTCTTGTCGCTGACGATCTCGACGGCATCAAACAGCTCGCCCAGCCCGGATTGCGCGAGCTTGCGTTCCTGGTCGAACAGGTCGCCCTTGGTGATCAGCACCAGGCGGTAGGCGCCGGCCAGCTTTTCCACGGTTTCGCGCGCATGCGGAAGCGGCTCGATCGGATGGCTGAGCATCTCGCGGCCCGCGGCGAGAATTTCGGCGATAGTCGAGGCCCGCACCTGGCCGTCGGTGACGTCGATCGCCGTCTCGATCATCGACAGCGTGAACCCCTTGATGCCGAAGCCGTAGACCGCGAGGTTGCGCTTCTCGGCCTCCAGCAATCTTGCTGAAATCCGGTCCTCCTCGGCGTGATCGGCGAGCAGTGCGGCAAAGCGCTTCTCGGTCACGCGGAAGAACTGTTCGTTCTGCCACAGCGTGTCGTCGGCATCGAAGCCGATCGTTGTCAGTTTGCGGCTGTGTTGCATTCGACGTCTTCAATTGCGGCGTTGCGGGACGCCGACCCTAGACCAGGATGTTTTTATCCGGAAGTCGTTGTGTTTCCCCGGCTAGTCGAGGCGGACGCCAGCCGGCTCCCCTTCCCTTTCGTCGCCGGCAACGGCTATACTCCACAATCTGCAACAAATCTGGTGATTGATGCCGCCTGCAAAAAAGGAAGTCCGTCCGTCGAGCCGCGGAGGACGCGCCCGCACGCCTGCCTTCGTGAAAAACCAACGTGGCGTCAAGAACTGGAAGGAAGTCAGCGCCTGGCTGGAATGGCGCGGCATCGAAGATATCGAATGCATCACACCCGACCAGGCCGGGGTTGCGCGCGGCAAGATGATGCCATCGAAGAAGTTCACCTCCAACACCTCGCTGGCGCTGCCTTCGGCGGTGTTCATGACAACGATTTCCGGCGGCTATCCGGAGGACGGCAACGGCTTCCACTATCCGGAGGACGACGGCGACCTCAAGCTGATGCCTGACCTCTCGACGCTGACGGTGGTGCCGTGGGAGGAGGACCCTACCGCGGCGGTTATCTGCGACCTCGTCCACCAGGACGGCCGCTCGGTCGAGTTCACGCCGCGCAACGTGCTGAAGCGCGTGCTTGCCGCCTATGACAAGCGTGGGCTGAGGCCGGTCGTGGCACCCGAGATCGAGTTCTACCTGGTGCGCAAGAACCCCGATCCGGACTATCCGCTGACCCCGCCAGTAGGTCGATCGGGACGGCCGATCGGCGGCGGCGCCGGCTATTCGATCGCCGGGGTTAACGAATTCGACGAATTGATCGACGACATCTACCATTTCTCCGAAAGCCAGGGCCTGGAGATCGACACGCTGATCCACGAGGAGGGCGCCGGCCAGCTCGAAATCAATCTGCGTCACGGCGATCCGATCGAGCTCGCCGACCAGGTGTTCATGTTCAAGCGAACCATCCGCGAGGCGGCGCTCAAGCACGAGATCTACGCCACGTTTATGGCCAAGCCGATCCAAGGGCAGCCCGGTTCGGCCATGCATATCCATCAGTCGATCATCGACAAGAAGACCGGCAAGAACGTCTTTTCGGCGGAGGACGGCTCGGAGACCGAGGCCTTCTTCCACTTCATCGGCGGCATGCAGAAACATGTGCCCAACGCGCTGGTGATGTTTGCGCCCTATGTCAATTCCTACCGGCGGCTGACGCAGTCGGCCTCGGCGCCGGTCAACAACAAATGGGGCTACGACAACCGCACCACGGCCTTCCGCGTGCCTCGCTCCGACCCGGCGGCGCGGCGCGTCGAAAACCGCATCCCCTCCTCCGACGCCAACCCCTATCTGGCGCTGGCGGCATCGCTTGCCTGCGGACTGATCGGCATGACCAACAAGATCAAGGCCGAGCCGCCGGTTCTGACGACCGCCAACGAGGACCAGATCGACCTGCCGCGCAGCCTGCTCGAAGCCGTCGACCTGTTCGAGGCAGACGAAGAACTCGGCGCGCTGCTCGGCAAGTCATTTGCCGCCACCTATGCGGCGATCAAGCGAGCGGAATTCGAAACCTTCATGGAAGTGATCAGCCCGTGGGAGAGGGAGTATTTGCTGCTGAATGTGTAGTAGGGGAGTAGGGGAGTAGGGCAATATGGCAGTAGGGCAGTAGGGCAGTAGGGCAGTAGGGCAAGGATGACGGACAAGATCGCATCTTACAGGGATCTGATCGTTTGGCAGCAAGCCATGGACCTAACAGTTGCAATCTACCAGGTGACAAGGACTTGGCCGAAAGACGAGATCTACGGGCTGACGGGTCAGGTGCGTCGGGCAGCAACGTCGGTGCCCGCCAACATCGCCGAGGGTTACGGCCGAGAAAGCCGAGCTTCCTACCAGCAGTTTCTCAGGATCGCCCAGGGATCACTCAAGGAACTGGAGACACACCTTTTAATCGCGCAAAGGGTTGGAATTACCTCTCGCGAGGCGGTCGAGTCACTGATGCCCCACAGCGAGAGCGTAGGAAAGCTCTTGCGGCTTCTGATCCGCAAGCTGTCGGCTGAATAGACACCTACTGCCCTACTGCCCTACTCCCCTAGCCGAGCATCATGACTTACCAATCCCCAATCTCCCCCGGCCGCTCCTGGTACGA
>NZ_JAMYLZ010000039.1:0-54286 GCF_040318315.1 Mesorhizobium sp. M1227 | reverse complement strand
GAATCGGTGATCGCAACGTCACCACCGTGCCATGGCCGCTCGCCCCTCAGAGCAAGCCCCGTTCTCTCTCCAAAACTTTTTGCAGAACCTTCAGCACACTATCTGTGGGGAGGGTTAGGGTGGGGGTCCATCTTCGTAAGAATCCAAATGCGATTGCCCTGCCACAAGGGGGGAGATCGGGAGCTTCGGCCGACTGCTCAAGCTCGCCTTCACCGCCGCCATCCACAGCCGGTCGATATTGGCCAGGAATTTCTCGTCGAGCTTTTTGAGGTGCTTCCAGTACATGCCGTCCTCGAAGAAATAGCCGAGATCCTTCTCGATCCTGTCGGCCTCCTCCGCCTGATCGAGCCGCAGGCCGGCAAGCATCTCGGCCTTCATTTCCGAAAGCCGCGAGGAAGAAAGCGCGCCGACTTCATCGAGCGTCAGCCGCGGGAAGATCAGCCGGCTGCGCGGCAGGTCAGATAGGTTGACGCACAGGCAGCCGCGCCGAAGCGCATGGATGAGCAGGCGGGCCGACTTCGCCTCGAGGTTGCGCAGGGTGACGTCGTTGCGCAGCGGATCGGCACGGCCGACGCCGTAAAAATGCGTGTTGCCGGGCTGGTCGTAAATCATGTCGCAGCCAAGGAATGCCAGCACGTCCGGCTTCTGACTGTGGATCGTCCAGTAGGCCGCCGTCATCGACATGGTGCCCCCGGCATAGACGAAGCCGCCAAAGCTGTTTTGCGCCGGCACGTAATGCGAGGCGCTGAAGATCTGCGCCTGCTGCAGGGGACCGCCTTGCGGCATCCGCTCCGCCGGGAAATCGCCGGCATGGACCAGGAAATCCCAGTCGGGCCGCACGCGCCAGGCGTTGTTGATGGCGACGATCTTGCCGAAGGCCTGCTTGGGCCAGGCGGCGCAACGCACGACATCGGGGGCGCTGCCGATCAGCAAGATCACGTTTGGCGTTCCGTCGATCACCACAACCCTCTCGACCGGCCGAAATGCATCTCGATGCCGCCCGGGTGAACGGCTTTATAGCCTCAACCGCCCATCGAAAACACCAGCCGGATTTAGGCTGCATCAACGAAAGGGAGCTTGCCAGCCGGTTGTAAAATGTGGCCTTAGGCACAGTCGTACAAGCAGCAGGCAGGTTTTCCCGCTAGCCCAAAAACGACGATATGAGTTGGGCGATATATATTAGTTGGCTAAACTAGCGGAACGTCCAACGCACATTCCCAGAACCGAACATGTCCTGTCTAGACCATGATATCTATATGGGACATTACTGCATAAGCTGAATGCGACCTCGACGGTTCGGCGGCACAGCCCTCAGACGCCGCGGCTTTGCCGCCGCGCCTTTCGCCCCGGATCCGTAGATCAACCGGACGACGAACAGGAAATATCCAACCTGCATGACGATCAAGGTCAAGATCGTCCAGGCCAGCGTCTTCCAGATTGAACCCGTCGCAAAGTAAGTCGAGATCGCCACGATGGACGATGTGGTGGTCAGCCCCACCAGGAACTGTGGAAAGTTCATGACTTTTCTGCGCCGCCCCGAAACTCGCAACAGCCGGGACGAACTCCCCTAACCCATTACCCCGGGCCAACGTTTTCACTATTTTAGCAATTGCGCAAGCACCAAATAGAACAGCAGTTAACGCATGCTTCCGTGATGAAGGGCTGCATGTCAGGTCACCAAGGTGGGCTGGCTTGGACAGCGGCTGCGCGTCCCCTACTCCCCAGCAACCTCCCTATACGCCCTCACCGCCCCATCAAGCCCACGTATTCGCCACGTCTCCCCTTCGCGCGCCTCGAGATAGGACGGGCCGAGCGGGACTTTCCCTCCGCCGTCCGGCAGGTCCAGCACGTAGACGGGATTGCAGATGCCCGACAGGCGCGCACGCAAGGCGCTGACCAGCGCCTGGCCCGCGGCGATCGTGGTGCGCCGGTGCGCCATGCCGCGCACGAGATCGCCGTGGTGCAGGTAATAGGGTTTGACGCCAAGGCGATACATCAGCTCGCGGCACAGCTCTTCCAGCACCTCGACCGTATCGTTCACGCCTTTCAGCAGAACGCTCTGGTTCAGCAGCACGAAGCCGCCCTGCCGCAACGTGCGGCAGGCCCGCTCGGTCGCCTCCGTGATTTCGCGTGGATGGTTGAAATGGGTGACGACAGTGACTATCAGCCGGCCCTGCAAGGCTTGAATCAACCCGCCGGTGACGCGCGACGGCAGCGCGACGGGTACGCGAGTGTGGATGCGCAACAGCCGCACATGCTGGATCGCCTCGACACGGGCGCGGATTTCCGCCAGCGCCCTGTCCGGCAGCGACAGCGGGTCGCCGCCGGTCAGGATCACCTCGCGGATTTCCGGATGGGCCGCGATATAGGCGAAGGCCGGCTCCAGCGCCTCGCGCGAAAAACCCCGGCCGATCGAGGTCAACTGCTCCTTGCGAAAGCAGAACCGGCAATAGACCGCGCATTGATAGGTCGGGAACAACAGAACCCGGTCGGCATGTCGATGCGTCAATCTAGGCACGGGACTGAAGGCGTGGTCGGCGATCGGATCGTCGAGTTCGCCCTCCTGCTCTGCCAGTTCGTCGGGCGACGGGATGACCTGAAGCCGTATCGGATCGGCGGGGTCGTTCCAGTCGATCAGGTCGAGATAGGCCTTGGGAATGCGAACCTTGTGGCGCGTGGCCGCGGCTTTGGCCGCCGCCCGCTCGGCTGGCGACAGCGGCAGCGAATCCAGATCGCCTACCTGCCGCACGCCCTCGCGAACATCGTCCCGCCATGCGGCATCCGCCTCGCGAGCGCGCCGGTCATCGGCTGCCACGCCGGCCGCATCGACCGCCATGCTGGCGTCGGGGATGTCGGGATGTGAGGTCATCGCAGGCTCCTTGAATTTCGGGCCGGGGTACAGCATTGAAGCCAGGACTTGAAGGCAATAAGCGGTGTTTGGCCGGATTGGAGGGCGCGGCAGGAAGCCACAACCGGCCATGATCAGAACAATCGTCCAACATCGCTGACGCAAAACATTAGCTTGCTCTTATATTAGCTTGAGCGTATACACATAAACGGCCGGTGATCTACCCCCCAACCGGTTAGGCTCGGCGCCAGTTCCCTCCCTACCCCTCAGGTCAACGACGCCGGGCCGCTCGGGCCCGCCCGGCCGCTCGGGCCCGCCCGGTCGCCCGCGGTCGAGACCGGATCGTCGGCCTCTTCGATGTCGATCATGCCCCCTGCTCAAGCAGCACCCAGCTGAACATGCCAGCTGAACACATCGGCGATGCCCGCGTCTCTCGGCCTTCCCGTCGCCGGCCGCGGTCGCTAATCTCGGATTGTGAAAAAGCTGGAGAACAGCGTATGGCGAACGACTTGTCGCCAAGGCTTTTGGAGATCGTCAATGCGCTGCCTTTGCGGCAGGGCATGCGAGTGCTGGAGATCGGCTGCGGACCGGGTGCTGCAGCGCGCGAGATCGCGCGCCGGATCGGCGGCGGGCACGTGCTGGCGATCGACCGCTCGGCCAAGGCCATCGCGCAGGCCGGGGCCGCCTCGCGCGCCGAGATTGCAGCAGGCCGGCTGAGCCTTCGCCAGATCGCCATCGAGGACTTCGAGTTGGAGGCCGATGAGAAGCACTTCGACATTGCCGTTGCCGTGCGCGTCGGCGCGCTGGACGGGCGTCATCCCGAAGCAGGAAAAATTGCCCTGCGACGGCTCAAGGCGGCGTTGACCGCGCAAGGCCGGCTGTTCATCGACGGCGGCGATCCGCTGCGCGAAATTGCGATACATGGCTGAGCACCTCGTGCTTGGCCCCCGGAATCGAGCGTCTACGTGACCGTGCGCGGCAGAGCCGGCCTCAGCTCCGCAACCCCGGCGCCTCCTGCCCGGTGCGCTCGACATATTCGGTATAGCCGCCGCCATAGGTGTGGATGCCCTCGGGCGTCAGTTCCAGCACCCGGTTCGACAGCGCCGCCAGGAAATGGCGGTCGTGCGAGACGAACAGCATGGTTCCCTCGTACTGCGACAGTGCCGTGATCAGCATCTCCTTGGTGGCGATGTCGAGGTGGTTGGTCGGCTCGTCCAGCACCAGCAAATTGGGCGGATCGAACAGCATCAGCGCCATCACCAGCCGCGCCTTCTCGCCGCCCGACAGCACGCGGCATTTCTTCTCGATCTCGTCGCCGGAAAAGCCGAAGCAGCCGGCCAGCGCCCTGAGCGGTGCTTGGCCGGCCTGCGGAAACGCATCTTCCAGCGTCTGGAACACGGTGCGCTCGCCCTCCAGCACTTCCATGGCGTGCTGGGCGAAATAGCCCATCTTGACGCTGGGCCCGCGCGCCACCGTGCCATTGTCCGGCTCGGAAGCGCCAGCGACCAGCTTCAGCAGCGTCGACTTGCCGGCGCCGTTGACGCCCATGATGCACCAGCGCTCGCGGCGGCGCACCTGAAAATCCAATCCCTCGTAGATCGAGCGGCTGCCATAGCCCTTGTGCACGTTCTTCAGCGTCACCACGTCCTCGCCGCAGCGCGGCGCCGGCTGGAAGTCGAACGATACCTTCTGGCGGCGCTTGGGCGGCTCGACCCGGTCGATCTTGTCCAGCTTCTTCACCCGGCTCTGTACCTGGGCGGCATGCGAGGCACGCGCCTTGAAGCGCTCGATGAAGGCGATCTCCTTGGCCAGCATCGCCTGCTGGCGCTCGAACTGCGCCTGCTGCTGCCTGTCGGCAATCGCCCGCTGCTGCTGGTAGAATTCGTAGTTGCCGGAGTAAGCGGTCAGCGAACCGCCGTCGATCTCGACCACCTTGTTGACGATGCGGTTCATGAACTCGCGGTCGTGCGAGGTCATCAGCAGCGCGCCGTCATAGTTCTTCAGGAACTGCTCCAGCCAGATCAGGCTTTCCAGGTCGAGATGGTTGCTCGGCTCGTCGAGCAGCATGGCGTCGGGCCGCATCAAAAGGATCCTGGCCAGTGCCACGCGCATTTTCCAGCCGCCGGACAGCTTGCCGACGTCGCCGTCCATCATCTCCTGGCTGAAGCCGAGGCCGTCCAGCACCTCGCGCGCCCGGCCATCCAGCGCGTAGCCGTCGAGCTCCTCGAAGCGGTGCTGCGCCTCGCCGTAGCGGGCGATGATCTCGTCCATCTGGTCGGCCTGGTCAGGGTCGCCCATGGCGTGCTCGAGCTCGCGCATCTCGGCCGCCACTTCGCTGACCGGTCCGGCGCCGTCCATCACTTCGGCCACCGCACTGCGGCCTTCCATGTCGCCGACATCCTGGCTGAAATAGCCGATGGTGACGCCGCGATCGACCGAGACCTGGCCTTCGTCGGGCTGCTCCTCGCCGTTGATCATGCGAAACAGCGTCGTCTTGCCGGCGCCGTTAGGCCCGACCAGCCCGACCTTCTCGCCCTTCTGCAACGCGGCGGAGGCTTCGATGAAGACGATCTGCCTGCCGTTCTGCTTGCTGATGCTTTCGAGACGAATCATGGTTTTCCGGGGAAGGCCAAAGGAGAGTTCCTGCGCCAATACGCGATAGACCGCGCCGGCGGAAGCCCGCAGTAGTGAGGCGCCCCGCGCCAAATTGTCTGAACCCGCCAGTTGCTTCCCGGCTGGATCAGGCTTTGACGGCGTAGGGATGAGCCGGCGGATCAGCTATCGGTCAGGGCTTTTGTCGTCGCCAGCTTGACCCCGGCGGCGGCAAATGCCGCATTGTGCCGGGCGATGATCTCCGCGGCGGTCTCGCTGGCCGCGTCGAGCGTGCTGTGGGCGTCGGAAACCACGGTGACGCCCAGGCCCGCTGCAAAGGCGCCCTTCACCGTGGCCGCCACGCAGAAATCGGTCTGCGCGCCGATCAGAACGACCTCGCCGGCGCCCTGCCCGGCCACCCATTCTGCAAGGGCGGCATTGCTGAACGCATCGCCGACACACTTGGCGAAAGTCGGCTCGTCCTCGGCCTGGCCGAGCGCCGGCCACACCGGCCAGCCCGGCTCACCCGGCGCCAGAGGATCGCCCTGCGGCCCGTCATGCCTGATGAAGGCGACTTTGCGCCCGCTGCGCCGCGCCCATTCGATCAGCGCGCGGGTGCGGGCAACGATGCCGTCGGCATCATGGATCGGCGGTTCGGCAACACCGTCGAACATGCCGGTCTGAAGATCGATCACGATGAGCGGCACGGTGGCCGCGGGGCTGGTCTCTGACATGGCCGCGAACATAGCGCTGGTGGTAGGCGGGTCAAGTATACGCGCCGAAGCCGACGCTGGAGCTGCCGATCTCCCCCCACCAGCGCAGGGCTATGGCAGATGGAAAGCCGAGACTTTCGCTCTACGATGGACCCCCACCCCTAACCCCTCCCCACAAGGGGGAGGGAGACTTCCGTTGGCGCTGACCTCGGCAAATTGCCTGCCTTTCGGCGCCAAAGGGGAAGTAAGGGCGCGCGGAAGCATTCCCTCCCCCTTGTGGGGAGGGTTAGGGTGGGGGTCCATCTTCGCAAGAATCCAAATGCGGTTGCCCAGCGCAACAGTGGGGGTGTCCAAGCCCCGGCGACGAAATTGGATATCCCGCAATCAATCCGGCGCCCCGGCGAAAAGCACCATCCTATCGGCGCCGCCAGCCGGCCAGTCCCTGATGCTGCGGTCGTAGCCGCCGGTCAGCACCGTGCCGCCCGCGGCAAAGGCAACCGCATAGATCGGGCCGGACTGGCTGTCGAACATGGCGAGCTGGTTGCCGGTCTGCCGGCGGTGAAACTGAGGCCGTTCGGCACCTCGCGAGCACGCCTCGCCCAGCGCCAGATACGCCTCGATGAAGCAAGCCGTGCCGATCACGATCATGAGGGCTGCAAGCAGCCTGTCAGCAAACCTGTTCATCTATCCGCTCTGCAATGATGGCGCTCGGCGCCTGGCTGTCGGTGATGGCTCAAGTCCACCCCAGCCCTTCGGCAGCAGCCGCAGGCATCGCCGCGTTTGCCGGGAGGCCGGTCGTGCGCTAGATCGCTGGCAGAGGCTAACGCGAGGCCAGCAATGGACGATTGGAAGCTACCTTGGGGCGGCGGTTGCCTGTGCGCCGGAATACGCTTTCGCATCAGCGCCCCGCCCTTGCTGACGATGGCGTGTCACTGCACCGGCTGCCAGAAGCTGAGCGCCAGCGCATATTCCCTGACCATCGCCGTGCCGAGCGACGGTTTTGCCATAACGCAAGGCGAGCCGGTGGTCGGCGGCCTGCACGGCCCGCACCGGCAGCTCTATTGCCCGCATTGCAAGAACTGGATGTTCACGCGCCCGCATGGCCTGGACTTTTTCGTCAACATTCGTGCGACCATGCTGGACGAGCACCAATGGTACGTGCCTTTCGTCGAAGTCTTCACGTCGGAAAAGCTGCCCTGGGCTTCGACCGCCGCTAGCCACAGTTTCGCTACGCAGCCCGACCTTGAGGGATACGCACCTCTGATCGAGGCGTTCGCCCGCGAAGCGGCGCGGCCAACTTGACTGGTTGCCGCCCGGAAAGGCGGCGCCAGCCTCCGTGCCTCACTTCAACTCCACCCAGACCGGCGCATGATCGCTGGCGCCGGTCTCGCCGCGCACGTCGCGGTCGATGCCCGCCGCTACCAGCCGGCGCGACAGCTTCTTGCTGAGCAAGATATGGTCGAGGCGCAGGCCGGCATCGCGCGGCCAGCGGTTGCGGCGATAGTCCCAGAATGTGTAGAGCGTCTCATTCGGGTGCTTCTTGCGCAGCGCGTCAAGCCAGCCCTGGTCGAGCAGCCGCTGGAACGATGCGCGGCTTTCCGGCTGGACCAGCGCGTTGTCGTCATAGGAGCGGGTCGGGTAGATGTCGCGCGGCTCGGGCACGATGTTGTAGTCGCCGGCCAGTACCACCGACAGGCCGGTGTCGAGCAACTGCGCCGCATGCGCCTCCAGCCTTTCGTGCCAGTTGAGCTTGTACTGGAATTTCGGGCCGGGCTGCGGATTGCCGTTCGGCGCGTAGAGGCAGGCGACGACGATGCCGTTGACCGCCGCTTCGATGTAGCGCGCCTGCTGGTCGCTATCGTCGCCGGGCAGCGCCTCGCGGGTCAGAACGGGTTCTGCGCCACGCGAAAGGATGGCGACGCCGTTCCAGGTCGGCTGCCCGACCCAAACCGCGCCGTAGCCGGCCGCCGCCAGCGCAGTGCGCGGAAACTGCGTCTGTCTCGCCTTGAGCTCCTGCAGGCAGGCGATGTCGGGTTTGGCGGCAGCCAGCCATGCGAGCAGGTTCGGCAGCCGGCTGTTGATGTTGTTGACGTTGAAGGTGGCGATCTTCATCGGCCTGCTTCAGCGCACGATGCGTTCGGTCCACGCCTTCACCGCATCAGCGAGCGTCTTCAGATGATCGGCGGTGGAGAAGCCGGAGATGTTTTTGCGCGGCTTCAGATCATGGTCGCCGTCTTCCAGCCAGAAGATCTCGATTGCATCGGACAAAGCATAGGTCGCGACCTCGTCTTTGGTCCCGAACTCGTCGCGCGTGCCCTGGAAGATCAATGTCGGCGTCTTGAGATCGGCCAGGTGTTTTGTCCGAAGCTGCGTCGGTTTGTCAGGCGGATGGAAGGGATAGCCGAGACAAAGCAGCCCTGAAATCTCGCCCTTCGAAAACATCTCGTCGGCGATCATCGAAGCGACGCGTCCGCCCATCGACTTGCCGCCGATGATCAGCGGACCCTTCACGCCCTTCGCCCGGAGGTCGGCGATCGCCTTGACGTATTCCGGGTTAACCGTCTCGGCGCGCGGCGGCGGCTTGCGGTGGCCGTAGCGGCGAGCCGCCATGTAGTGGAATTCAAAGCGCGCAACGCGGAAGCCGGCCTCGGCCAGCGCCTTTGCCGTGGCTGTCAGCGAAGGGGAGTCCATAGGAGCGCCTGCGCCATGGGCGAGCAGGATGGTGATTGGGGCGGTGTCGGGGCCATCGAAGAGGAAGGTGGTCATGGGGACTCCAACGCTGGTGACCCCTTCTCCCCTTGTGGGAGAAGGTGGCCGAGCGAAGCTCGGTCGGATGAGGGGTGTTCCAGGGAACGCCGACGCCTCATTTCTTCCAACACCCCTCAACCGTCTCGGCGCTGCGCGCCGAGCCACCTTCTCCCACAAGGGGAGAAGGAGGCGCTACTACCTCACCCTGCCGACATCCGCGCCAGCTGCAAATCGACAAACTGGATTCCCCGCGCGGCCGTGCGCGCCCATTCGGAATTGGCGTCGAGCTCGAGGTAGCGCACCCAGCGACGCCGCGCCTCGGCGAGATTGCCGGCGTCGAACTCCAGCCTGGCAAGGTTGAACACCGCGTCGGCATAATTGGGATCGAGTGCGATCGCCTTCAGCAAATGGCGGCGCGCCGAGGCTACCCGCCCCTCTTCGCTCATCAGCCCGGCGAGATTGAACCAGGCCTCGACGAAGCCGGGATCGAGCTTTATGGCGCGGGCATAGTCGTGCGCCGCCTCGGCCGCCTGGCCGGCGGCGCGCAGGCAGTTGGCGCGGTTGAAGGCGGCGATGGCATCGCTTGGGTCGATGGCCAGGCAGCGCTGGTAGAGCGCCGCCGCCTGCTCGTGCTCTTCAGCCCCTTCCGCCGCCTCGGCATCGGCGAACAGCTCTTCCAGCGTGTCGTCATCCTGCGTTCCCAGATCGAACAGCAGCTGGCCGTCGAGTTCGCTCTGGCCGCCTTCGAGATAGATCGCATCGGCCCGCCCGTGCTGCGAGCCGACGGCGAGCGACTTGGCGGTGAGCGAGGCGACCGGGCCCGAGCGGTGCACCGAGCGCGCAATCGCCCCCCACGAGGCGCCGCCGGCAACCAGCCCGGCATATTTGCGGGCGAGGATCAGGTCGCGAAAGGAATACGGTTCGCAATCATGCTCGAAGGCATCGAACAGCGACAAAAGGTCGAGATCCTCGCCGGTCAGCCGCGACTGGTCGATCAGCGACTGCCGCGACAGCGCCGAAGCCTCCGGCGCTTTCATCAGGCCGAGCAGGCGCAGGAAGCCGTTCTCGCTGACCAGCTTGCGCCCGGCCGCGCGCTCCGCAGCAGCGCGACGCTCGATCTCGCCATCGCCGGCTTTGGCGAGCAACTTGCGGCCCAACACGACATGTGTGGTGCGCCGAGTGACGCCGCGCCGCAACTGGCCGTGCTGGCGCTCGACCTCGCGCGCCGCCAGCCTGAGCGGAAAGGCCGCCAGCGCGCCGACGATGCCGAAGACCGTGCCGGCGAGAGCCGTCACGCCTTGCTCTTGCCGACGGCTTTGAGAAGGTTCGCCTTGAGCGGGTTTTCCTTGGCCGCGCCAGCGCCGGCCTTGGCGGATTTCGCCGCGGGCTTGGCCGTTTCATCGGCCTTGCTCTTCGACTTGGCCGGCGGCTTGGCCGATTGCGACAGGCTCGCCTTCAGCGCGTCCATGAGATTGATGACATTGCCGCGCTCCGGGGCCGCCGCGATGATCGGCTTATGGCCCTTCAGCTTCTCGCGGATCATCGCCATCAGCGCGATCTCGTAGCGGTCCTCGTAATTCTTCGGATCGAAGGTGGTTTCCTTCTGCTTGATCAGCGCCTCGGCCAATTGCAGCATTTCGGGATCGGGGTTTCCGGCCGGGATATTGCCGAAATACTCAGCCGTGCCACGCACTTCGTTCGGATTCCTCAAGGTGCAGACGAACATGCCGTTCTCGCGCGCGCCGATCGTCACCACGCGCTCGCGGCTGGACAGCACCAGGCGGGCGATCGCCAGCTTGCCGGATTTGCGCATCGCTTCGCGCAACACGGCAAAGGTCTCCTCGGCCATTGCGCCGTCCGGCGCCAGGTAATAGGGCGCGTCCTGATAGATGACGTCGACCGAATGCTCGTCGACAAAAGCCTCGATGTTCATCGTATGGCTGGATTCGATGCGCACCGCATCGAGATCGGAGTCCTCGATGATGATGTACTGCTTGTCCTCGTATTCGTAGCCCTTGACCAGGTCCGAACGCTCGACCAGCCCGAGCTCGGGGTCGACCGGCTTCATGTTGATGCGGTTGTGCGTCTTCTTGTGCAGCTGGTTGAAGCTGATGCGTTCACTCGCGCTCGTCGCCGGATAGAGCCGGACCGGACAGCTGACCAGACTGAGCTTGAGGTAACCTTTCCAACTTGCCCTGGGCGCCATGAAATACTCCTACGCGGCCTTGTGCTGTCGAACTGTTCGCAGCGTTCATTCGTCCCGAGGACGAATGCGGCTGCCGAAATCCTACATTGCCCTTACAATACCGGCAAATCCCTAGCGAAATCTTCCATCTCGGCTGAGGGGTCGGCGGTGGGACCCGGCGGGAAGATTAATTCAAATTTTCCGGAGCGTCGATGGAGTCTGGAGCCGCGCTCGCAGAACTTGGTTCCTCGCCCCACGAAAGTGGGGAGAGGTGGCTCGGCGAAGCCGAGACGGAGAGGGGAATGGCGCCCCTTCGCCCACAAGAGAATCTCTTCCTCCGCCGGCGAAGACCCCTCTCCGTCCGCTATGCGGCCACCTCTCCCGGCTTTCGCGGGGCGAGGAACCCTAGTTCTGCAAAGCCCGCTTACTTGACCACCGGCAAATCCCGGGCGAAATTTTCCATGTCGGCCCAAGGGTCGCCTGACGTCGCCAGCAGGCCCGGCAGTGACGAATAATTCAGATCCTGCGGGGCGTCGATGGTCGCCAGGTCGCTCCAGCTCACCGGTGTCGAGGCTGGCAAATTGGTGCGGGCGCGCAGCGAATAGGGAGCCGCCGAGGTGTGGCCGCGCGCATTGCGGTGATAATCGATGAAGATGCGCCGCTTGCGGTTATCCTTGCCCATGGTGGTGGTGAAAGTGTCGGGCGCGGTGGCGGCAAGATGCGTCGAGATGGCGCTGGTCGCCTGGTGCAATTTCTTCCAGTTCTGCTTTTGCGTCACCGGCACTGATATGTGGATGCCGTGGCCGCCGGACGTCTTGGCGAACGGCACCAGCCCTAGCTCTTCCAGCTCGCCCTTAATGTGCACCGCCGCCTCAACCACCTCGCGCCAGGCGATCCCCTCGCCTGGGTCGAGGTCGAAAACGATCAGGTCCGGCTTGTCGAGCCGCGTGCGATGGGTGCCCCAGGTGTGGAACTCGACGACACCGAACTGCGCCAGCGCCAGATAGCCCTTGGCGTCTTCCACCGAGAGATAGGATTTGGTCTCGCCCTCCGAATTGGTCGCTTCGAAAGTCGCCACAGAGGACGGCATGCCGGTGAAGGCGTGGCGCTGGAAGAAACAGTCCTGCGGCCTGCCGGTCGGGCAGCGCACCAGCGACACCGGCCGGCCGAGAATGTGCGGCAGCATGAAATCGCCGACCAGCGCGTAGTAGACGGCAATGTCGAGCTTGGTCGGGCCGGTCTTGCCGAACAGCCGTCGCGTCGGGTTGGTCACCCAGATGGTGGCGAGATCGGCCTCGGCGATCAGCCGCTTGCGCTTGGCCGAAACCGGCGTCGACAGGCCGACGTCGCGCAGGCCGCGGAACACCGCATGGCGCAGCGCATTGTCGGTGGTCCGGTTGGCGTAGTGGATGTGCGCCGAAAGCAGCGGCCGCACCCAGTTCATCTCGCGCATGATCTCGCGCGGAACGCCTTCCGGCGCGGACGCCCCGGCGCGCAAAGGCTCCAGCCGGGCCAGCAATTCGCCGGCGGTTCCCGCATCGAAGCCGGTGCCGACCTTGCCGCGATAGTGCAATTCGCCATCCTCGAATTCGCCGAGGCCGAGTGCGGCCAGCCCCTCGGCCGCGTCGGAGACAGTGTAACCGGCGATAACGAAATCGCCGGTCTGAAGCGCCTTGGTCTTGGTCCAGGTCTTGGTACGGCCGCTCTGGTAGAT
Source organism: Mesorhizobium sp. M1227 (assembly GCF_040318315.1). Lineage (NCBI taxonomy): Bacteria > Pseudomonadati > Pseudomonadota > Alphaproteobacteria > Hyphomicrobiales > Phyllobacteriaceae > Mesorhizobium > Mesorhizobium sp. M1227. The sequence goes on along the minus strand of NZ_JAMYLZ010000039.1, from coordinate 41,486 downwards.
TGCCGTGGCGCGCTTGGAGACGACACCCTCGAGCCCCATCTCGGATGCCTGGTCATAAAGTGCCTGGCCGTCTCCTTCGACATGATCGCTGAGCTGGATGGCCGAATTGGCGCCGAGACCGGACAGCAATTGCGAAAGCAGCGCCTTGCGCCGGCGGAGCGGCGCTTGTCTCAGGTCCCAGCCGTCGAGATACAGAAGATCGAAGGCGTAGAAGTGGAGCCTGTTGCCGGCGCCTTCGGCCAGCGCATTCTGCAAAAGGGCAAAGCGGCTGATGCCCTTGGCGTCGAGCGCGACGACCTCGCCGTCGATGATCGCCTCGCGGCACGGCAGCCTGGCGAAGGCAAGCGGCAGGTCGCCATAGCGCTTCGTCCAGTCGAGGCCGGCGCGGGTGATCAGCCTGACTGCGCCGTTAGCGAGATGCGCCATGGTGCGGTAGCCATCGAATTTGATCTCGTGCAGCCAGACTTCGCCCGTTCGGGCCGCTGGGTCATCGCCGCCCGGCGGTTTCGAAACCTGCGTCGCCAGTTGCGGCTCGATGCGGGTGGGCAGCGGCGCCTTGACGGCGCCCGGCAAAGCACCAGGCTTCAGCACCACCGGCCTGGCAGGCTTGGCGGCCGGCTTCGGCGTTGCCGCCAGTTCCTCGATGCGGCGTCCGGATTTGACGCTTTCCGGCCGGGCTTCCAATATGTCGAGCTTGGCGTCGGCGGCGAGATCGCGCTCCTTGAACAGCAGCCAGTTCTTCTTGCCCGCATCCTCGCCGGGCTTCGGTTTCAGCCGCGTCAGCATCCAGCCGCCATTCAGCTTTTCGCCGGCGAGGCGGAACTTGAAGGAACCGGTGCGCAGGCTCTTCTCGACATCGTCCATCGGCGCCCAGACGCCGGTGTCCCAGACGATCATCGGCCCGCCGCCATATTCGCCTTCGGGAATGACACCTTCGAAGTCGATATACTCGAGCGGATGGTCCTCGGTCTCGACCGCCAGCCGTTTGTCGGCGGGGTTGAGCGACGGGCCGCGCGGCACCGCCCAGCTCTTCAGCACGTCGCCGACCTGCAGGCGAAGGTCGTAGTGGTCGGCGGTGGCGTGGTGCTTGTGAACGACGAAGCGGTTGCCTTCCCCGGCAACCAGCCCGCCGGCGGGTTCCGACGTCCTCGTGAACTCGCGCTTGGCGCGATAAGCCTTGAGCTTTGGCGGGGCGGTCACGGCCACATGCTCTTGCGCAAAAACAACGGCTTGATGCGCATGTCTTGAATCATTTTGTCAGCATGCGGCAGGTCGGCGTCATGCCGCTCAATCGTCGGTGGCCGGCGTCAATTCGAGCTCGGCCGGCGACAGGCCCTGCTGCAGCTGGCTGAGCCGGAATTCGTCGACCCAATAGGCCTCGCCGTTGACCAGCACCCGCGCGCTGTAGCTGCCGGCCGAAAAACGCTGCGCGGTGATGTACACCTTGTGGCGGTCGAGCGCGTTCCGCACCGCGGCGCGCTTGGATTTCTGACTGGCGACGGAACTGGCCATGCTGGTTACTCACGCACAAGCCGCAAGGCGGCGTGCCTTAAGGATGGCCGAGAGCGTGTCGGCTGTCAATTTGGCGGTCGCTGCGAGCCGCGCGCGGTAGCGTGTTCTTGCGCAAAGCTCCGGCCTTGGCTAGCATCCGCCGGCAGGCACCGAGCGGAGGAGAACGTCGCGGTGGACCGGCTGGAGCGCCGTTGCGTCCCTTCAAACACGAGTTGGGCGCTCGAAGGACACTCCATTTTTGAATCGACGCAAGGAACCTTCCGGAAAACCCATTCCGGTTTCGGGTCGTGCGCTCATCTGGGAGGAGACTAAATTGATCAACAGACGTGAATTCCTGCTGTCGACCGCGGCGATGGGCGCTTTAGCGCTGGCCGCCCCGCAACTGGCTTTTGCCCAGGACAAGCTGACCATCCTGGGTTCGGTGCCGAGCCTCGGCTTTCCGTTCTTCGTGCACATGCTGAACCAGATCAAGGCGGAAGCCCAGGCGCAGGGCGTCAACCTGGTCGAAAGCGACGGCCAGAACTCGGCGCCCAAGCAGACCGCCGATATCGAAGCGGCGCTCGTGCAGAAGGTCAACGCCATCGTCATCTCGCCGCTCGACGTCAATGCGCTGGCCCCAGCCATCGAGGAAGCGGTCAAGGCCGGCGTTCCCGTCGTCACCATCGACCGCCGTGTCGAAGGCGTCGAGGGCATCCTTGCCCATGTCGGCGCCGACAACGTCAAGGGCGGCGAGGCCGAAGCGAAGGCCATGGTGGCGGCATTCCCGAACGGCGCCAAGATCTTCCATCTGCAGGGCCAGCCCGGTGCCGGCCCGGCGATCGACCGCAACAAGGGTGTGCACAACGTCCTCGATCCGATGAAGGACAAGTACCAGATCATCTTCGAGCAGACCGCCAACTTCGCCCGCGCCGAGGCGCTGTCCGTCACCGAGGCCGGCCTTGCCGCCAACGGCAAGCCCGACGCGATCATCTGCGCCAATGACGACATGGCGCTTGGCGCGGTTGAAGCCTGCGCGGCGCGCAACTTCACCGACGTCAAGATCTACGGCTTCGACGCGCTTCCCGAAGCGCTGGTCGCCGTGCGCGACGGCAAGCTGGCCGGAACGGTCGAGCAATTCCCCGGCGAACAATCGCGCACTGCGGTGCAGATCGCGGTCGCCTACGCCAGGGACAAGACCGAGCCGAAGGAAAAGCTGGTGCTTTTGACGCCGATCGTCATCGGCAAGGACAATCTCGACAAGGCGGAGAGGCTGGGCGAGACGAAGTGAGGTTGCACAAAGGGCGCGCAGCGGCAAAAGTAGCATTCTGTCGCGCCCCCCTCTGCCCTGCCGGGCATCTCCCCCACTTGGGGGGAGATCGGAAGCTTCGCCGATGGCGCCTTTTCTGCAACGCAGGAAGATTGGCGAAAGACATCCAATCTCCCCCCTCGTGGGGGAGATGTCCGGTAGGACAGAGGGGGGCGCTGACCCGCCGACAATCGCAATCCAGGAGCAAACTTTGCCCAAGGCAGCCGCCATCGCGCCCTCTCCCGCCCTGCTCACCGTCGAGGGCGTGACCAAGCGCTTTGCCGGCGTCACCGCGCTGAACGACGTTTCGCTCGAAGTCCGCCCCGGCGAGATTCTCGGCCTGCTCGGCGAGAACGGAGCCGGCAAATCGACGCTGCTCAAGATCCTGTCCGGCGTGATGCCGCCGTCCAGCGGCCGCATCGTCTTCGATGGGGTCGAATTCAGCCCGCACAATCCGCAGGATGCCAAGCGCCACGGCATCGTAACAATCTACCAGGAACTGAGCCTGATCCCGACGCTGACGGTAGCGGAGAACATCTTCATCGGTCGCGCGCCGCTCGGCCGGTTCGGGCTGGTCAGCTGGCGAAAGATGGTGGAAGACTCACGCGCGATCATCGCTCGCGTCGGCCTCGACCTCGACCCGGCGACGCCGGTGTCGGCGCTGTCGGTGGCCGAGCAGCAGCTGGTCGAGATCGCCCGCGCGCTGTCGCTGAAGAGCCGCTTGATTATCATGGACGAGCCGACCTCTGCGCTGACCGAAACCGAAGTGCACAGGCTGATGTCGATCATGGACCGGCTGCGCAAGGATGGCGTCGCCATCATGTTCGTCACCCACCGGCTGGAGGAGGCCTCGGCGATCTGCGATCGCATGACGGTGCTGCGCGACGGCAGGCTGGCCGGCCATCTCGACCGCGAAGGCGGGCCGATCAAACTGCCGAAGATCATCGAGAAGATGGTCGGCCGCGCCGCTTCCGAGCTCTATGCCAGGCCGACGCAGCGCGACGTCGCCGGCGACGTCCGGCTCTCGGTGCGCGGCCTGCGCACGGTGCGCGATCCGCAGGCGCCGCACGCCATCGTGCTCGAAGGCGTCGATCTCGACCTCAAGGCGGGCGAAATCCTCGGCGTCGCCGGCCTCGTCGGCTCCGGCCGCACCGAGCTCGCCCGCGCCATCTTCGGCGCCGACCGCATTGCAGCCGGCACCATCAGGCTCGACGGCAAGCCGATCGCGCCCGCCTCACCCGCCGACGCCATCGAACTCGGCATCGGGCTGGTTCCGGAAGACCGCAAGCACCAGGCAATCTTCGCAGCACTCGCCATCCTCACCAATTTCTCGATCGCCGCGCTCGACCGCTACTCCAGTGTCGGCTTCATGGCCGAGCGGCGCGAACGCGAGGCGCTGGCGAACTACAGGAAGATGCTGTCGATCCGCATGGCTTCGCCCGAGCAGGCGATCGAGGGCCTGTCCGGCGGCAACCAGCAGAAGGTGATCCTCGCCCGCTGGCTGGCGCGCGATCCCAAGGTGCTGATCGTCGATGAACCGACGCGCGGCGTCGATGTCGGCGCCAAGGCGGAAGTGCACCAGATCCTGGTGGAGCTCGCCGCGCGCGGCATCGCCATCATGATGATCTCGTCCGAGCTGCCCGAAGTGCTTGCGGTGTCGGACAGGATCGTCACCATGCGGCGCGGGCGCATTACCGGCGAGATGCCCGGCGTCGAGGCGACCGAGGAGAAACTGATGGAACTGATGGCGCTCGACCAGAAGCAGGAAGCAACGCAATGACCAGCACGACCGAACGGAGCCAGCGCGGCGGCGTCAATATTGCGCGCCTGCTGATGAGCTTCGGCCCGCTGATGTTCCTGGGGTTGCTGATCGTCGTCTTCACCGTGCTGAAGCCGAGCTTCATCGACCCGATCAACCTGTTCAACATCATGCGCCAGATCTCGATCACCGGCTTGATCGCGCTCGGCATGACCTTCGTCATCCTCACCGCCGGCATCGACCTGTCGGTCGGCTCGCTGCTCGCCTTCTGCGGCATGGTCGCGGCGGTGGTGGCCAAGGGCGGCACCGCCAACACGCTGTCGCTGTCGACGTCGGGCACGCAGGGCTATGGCTGGTTCGCCGCCCTTCTCGCCGCCGTCGTCGTCGGCGCCGTGGCCGGCGGCGTCCAGGGCTTTGCCATCACCAGGCTGAAAGTGCCGCCCTTCGTCGTCACGCTTGGCGGCCTCACCGTGTTTCGCGGCCTGACCTTGACGATTTCCAATGGCGGCCCGATCTCCGGTTTCGACGCCTCGATGCGCTGGTTCGGTACCGGCCTGATCGGCCCGGTTCCGGTGCCGGCGATCATCTTCGCGATTGCCGCGATCCTTTGCCATATCGTGCTGCGCTACACACGTTACGGCCGCGCGGTCTATGCCGTCGGCGGCAATGCCGAGGCGGCACGACTCTCCGGCCTGCGTGTCGACCGCATCCTGATCTCGGTCTACATCATCGTCGGCTTCTTCGCCGGCCTTGCCGCCTTCGTTTTGTCGGCGCGGCTCAACTCCTCCGAAGCCGTCGCCGGCATCGGCTACGAGCTGACAGTGATCTCGGCTGTCGTCATCGGCGGCACCTCGCTGTTCGGCGGCATCGGCAGCGTCGGCGGCACGGTGGTCGGTGCAGGGCTGATCGGCGTGCTGCAGAACGGGCTGCAGTTCAACAACGTCTCGTCCTACACGCAAAGCATTGTCATCGGCCTGATCCTCATCCTCGCCGTGGCCTTCGACCGCTGGCTGAAATCGCGGGTAAGGCGGTGATACAGGTGCCATGCCTATCCAGGTCGGCGGGCCAGCACCCCCTCTGTCCTGCCGGACATCTCCCCCTCAAGGGGGGAGATTGGACGTCGCTCCAGCTTTCGCCAATCTCTAAAGAAGGGAGAATTTTCGGCGAAGCTGCCAATCTCCCCCCTTGAGGGGGAGATGTCCGGCAGGACAGAGGGGGGTGTTCAAGCGCAGCACAGAGAAGATGGGCAAGATTCGCGCTGAGGAATAGAAGTAGTGAATCACTATCCCGTACCTCCCCGTAACCGCGGCAATGCGCGCAAGATGCGCAAGGCCATGACGGATGCCGAGCTGAAGCTCTGGAATGAGGTCAGGGCGCATCGACTCATGGGGCTGGCATTTCGGCGGCAGATGCCAATTGCAGGCCATATTGTCGATTTTGCCTGCCCGGACAAAAAGCTGATTGTCGAACTGGATGGCTCCCAGCATGCCCGGGCCGATGCCTCAATATCGGACGCTACCAGAAGCGCACGGCTTGAAGCGCTGGGCTGGACTATCCTGCGGTTCTGGAACGACGACGTCATTCGCGATATCGACAATGTCTGCCAGCACATAGTCATGGTGGCCGGCGCGGATGTGCGCTGAACTCAGCCGTGCAGGGCCGGCGGGACAGCACCTCTCTGTCTTGCCGGACATCTCCGCTCAAAAGGGGCAGGTTTCTGGGGCGAGGTGCCAATGACCCAAATAAGAACCATGACCGAACAGGACGTTCCGGCGGTGTCGCGGCTGCTTGGAGGGTCCTGGCGACACACCTATTCGCCGATCCTGTGTGCCGAGACGACGGCACGGCTGTCGGATGAGAAGCACGCGCCGGAGCGGCTGGCGGCCGAGCTCGGGGATGACAACAAGATGTCCTTCGTCGCCGAGCGGGCTGACGGCTCGCTCGCCGGTTATGCGATGGCAGCGATGGACGACAAGGGCGAGGTCATGCTCGAGCGGCTCCATATAGACAAAACAGAGTACGGCACCGGCCTTGCCGCCGACCTGCTGCATGCCGTTCTTGCCGCGCATGCGGGTATTCCCAGCATCGCCCTGGAAGTGATCGAGGGCAACGACCGCGCAATCGCCTTCTATCGCAAGCACGGCTTCGAGGTCGTCGAGCGCCGGCCGGCTGCACACGGGGTGGGCGGCCATGCCTCGCTGATCATGCGCCGGCTGCTACCGATGGCTTAGTAGGCGAAAGCGGCTGAGCGCGTAATCTCCCCCCTCGAGGGGGAGATGGCCGGCAGGCCAGAGGGGGTAGCCGCGCGTGAGGCGCCAACTTTCTCTTTCGTCCAACATGGCGTCGCGCCAGGACGTACCGACCCCCTCTGTCGCCTTCGGCGACATCTCCCCCTCAAGGGGGGAGATTGGCGACTTCTCCAACCGCTCAGGCTGGGGCGTTGACGCGCTGTGCGCGCGTTGCCCAATCGGCAACCGTCGCGCCAGCAACGCTCTCGCCGGCAACCATCCCGTTCGTCTGCGGCGCAAGCAGGTCGTTGCGGCGGGCGAAGGCAACGAAGGTGGCGCGCGCCGTCTCGGCGTCGATCTCTCCTTCCAGTGCTGCACGGCACGCTTTTGCGGCGATGTCATGCGCGGCCGTCCGGCTCGTTGCCGGCCACTCAGCCAAAAGTGCATAAGCCTCAGCCGCGCTTTCTATCTTCGTCGGCGTACCGAGGCCGGCGAGGATGGTAACCGGCTTGTCGAACGAAGCACGATCCATGAAACTCTCCTTTCCTGGCTCAATCGGCTCCTTTCGGAACTCAACCGCGCGGGCGCTTCGATCCGCCTGCAGGACGGCGTCGATCGGCGAATGCAATACGGCTTGCATGCCCGGCCGCGGCAGCAGCCGATGCACCTTGACCAGCGCCTCGAGCCAGGCCGCCACGCCCAGCGGCGGATGTTCGCGCCCGTAGAGCCACGCCTTTGCCTTGGCGAGCGGGTATCCCGCCTCTTCGGCGAAATCGGTTTCCGACCAACGCAGCAGGCGCAGGCATTCGCGCATCCGCGCCGCGATCATTTGCGCTCCTCCGTGCCGGCCCCCACGCGTTGAGCCGACAGAAACATCAGCGTGTAGGCCGCCTTGCGGCGGTCCCAGCCGGCCGACTCGGCCATATCCAGCAAGCCGTCGACCAAAGGCGCCAGCGCCGCCCTGCAGTCGGCTTCATAGTTGAAATCGTTTTTCGGGCGGGTCGGCGCCGCGATCTTTCCAAAACTGTCCATCATATCCATGGCAACACCTGCTCAGCATTAGTCCCGGACCGGCAAGACCGTGCCCGCTTTTGGCGGACACGGTCCATCTGCCGTTTCGAAGTCGCGCTTTGGAAGCCTGGCCTTAGAAGTCCATGCCGCCACCGCCGGGCATGGCCGGCGCGGCAGCTTCCTTCTTCGGCTTCTCGGCCACCATCGCCTCGGTCGTCACCAGCAGGCCGGCAACAGAGGCGGCACCCTGGAGAGCAGTGCGCACGACCTTGGCCGGGTCGATGACGCCTTGACTGTAGAGGTCGCCGAACTCGTTGGTCTGCGCGTTCCAGCCATAGCCGAACTCGCCCGTCTCGCGCAGCTTGCCGACGATGATCGAACCTTCGGCGCCGGCATTCTCGGCGATCTGGCGCACCGGCGCTTCGATGGCGCGACGCACGATGTCGACACCGGTCTTCTGATCGGGATTGTCGACGACGACGTTATCGAGCGCCTTCGCCGCTCTCAGCAGCGCCACGCCGCCGCCGGGCAGGATGCCCTCCTCAACCGCCGCGCGTGTGGCGTGCATGGCGTCGTCGACGCGATCCTTGCGCTCCTTGACCTCGATCTCGGTCGAGCCGCCGACACGGATGACGGCGACGCCGCCGGCGAGCTTGGCCAACCGCTCCTGCAGCTTTTCGCGGTCGTAGTCGGAGGTGGTTTCCTCGATCTGCGCCTTGATCTGGCTGATGCGCGCATGGATTTCATCCTTGCGGCCGGCGCCGTCGACGATGGTGGTGTTCTCCTTCTCGATCAGCACCTTCTTGGCGCGGCCGAGCATCTCCAGTGTGACGTTCTCGAGCTTGATGCCGAGGTCCTCCGAGATCGCCGTGCCGCCGGTCAGGATGGCAATATCCTCCAGCATGGCCTTGCGGCGATCGCCGAAGCCCGGTGCCTTGACGGCCGCGACCTTCAGGCCGCCGCGCAGCTTGTTGACGACCAGCGTCGCCAGCGCCTCGCCCTCGACGTCCTCGGCGATGATCAACAGCGGCTTGCCGGATTGCACGGCGGCTTCGAGCACAGGAAGCATGGCCTGCAGGTTGGACAGCTTCTTCTCGTGGATCAGCACATAGGGTTCTTCGAGTTCGACGCGCATCTTATCCTGATTGGTGATGAAATAGGGCGAGAGGTAGCCACGGTCGAACTGCATGCCTTCGACCACTTCCAACTCGGTCTCAGCGGTCTTCGCTTCCTCGACAGTGATGACACCCTCATTGCCAACCTTTTCCATCGCCTCTGCGAGGAAGCGGCCGATCTCGGCATCGCCATTGGCAGAGATGGCGCCGACCTGAGCGATTTCGTCGTTCCTGGTCACCTTGCGGGCATTGGATTTCAGGTCGGCGACCACGGCGTCGACCGCCTTGTCGATGCCGCGCTTCAAATCCATCGGGTTCATGCCGGCAGCGACCGCCTTGGCCCCTTCCCTGACAATGGCCTGAGCAAGAATCGTCGCGGTCGTGGTGCCATCGCCTGCGGTGTCGCTGGTCTTCGAAGCAACTTCGCGGACCATCTGAGCGCCCATGTTCTCGAACTTGTCCTCGAGCTCGATCTCTTTTGCCACCGTCACGCCGTCCTTGGTGATGCGCGGCGCGCCGAACGATTTGTCGAAGACAACGTTGCGGCCCTTGGGACCGAGCGTCACCTTCACCGCATTGGCAAGCATATCGACACCGCGTAACATCTTCTCGCGGGCTTCGGTATGAAATTTCACATCTTTGGCAGCCATTGGAACACTCCTCGATAGGCAGCTTTTCGTTGACTGGAATGCTTGTTCAGGCCCCGCTCAGGCAGCCCTCTTCATCTCGCCCGTGGCTTCGATCACGCCCAGCACGTCGCTCTCTTTCATGATGAGCAGATCCTCGCCATTGAGCTTGATCTCGGTGCCGGACCATTTGCCGAACAAAATGCGGTCGCCGACCTTGACGTCGAGCGGCTGCAATTGGCCGCTGTCGTCGCGCGCGCCCGGACCGGCGGCAATGACCTCGCCCTCCTGCGGCTTCTCCTTGGCGGTGTCGGGGATGATGATGCCGCCCGCGGTCTTTTCGTCGACCTCGATGCGGCGGACCAGGATGCGGTCATGCAATGGACGGAACGCCATGTCGTTCTCCTCTCGGGACAAACAGATCTTCGAACATCCTCCTGACCGGACCGGCAATATCGGCCCGGCACGGGGTGCGCGATCTCTTCTTCAGGCATCGCGCGCATACGAACTAGTCGCGCTTTTTTCAGCTTTCAAGAGGATCATGCAAAAATTTTAGCACTCGACACCTGAGAGTGCCAATACGCTGTAATTGTTCGCACATTCGCCGTTTCCGGCGCGATGACCCGGCCGGATTTCCAAATCTGTCCGTCTCCTGAGCCGCTTGCCGGCGGCTGGAACCTATGTGGAAGGCGAGGCGTTTTGCAGACCGAGGTTCATTGGGAAAGGAAGGATTGCATGACCAGCAGGGACTTTCAGCTCCAGATGCAAGGGTTTGGCCTCACCACGGCGGAGATCCACTACCGTCTGCCCGATCATCGAAGCCTGCTTCAGCTCTATATCTGGCAGGAATACGATATCGCCCCTGATTTCCCGACGCTGAAGCATTTCCTCGATTTCTGGGAGCGCGAGATCGAAGGCCCGCTACATTCGGTGCGCGTGGCTCATCACCGTCTGATCCAACCGTCCGAATGGCGGGCCGTAAACGGCATTATCACCGTCCACTGAGGAGCAAGCCGATCTGCCGCCAGACAGCAAACAAAGTGCCTCCGAAGCGGGAGAGAGGGGTAGCTGACTCTCCCCCACTTTGTTTTGGATCTCACAATATCGGCGGGCGTCCGGACTAGCCGGCGTGGTCGACAGGCTTACGGGCCGATGCGAGCAATCCAGCCTTGCGCGCCGCCCTGACGAAGGCCTTGCGCGCATCACGCGCGGTGCGCCAGCCGTCGAGCGCGTCGCGGCAGGTCCGATAGGCGGTGCGCCAGCTCCGGCCGCGTGCACGGTCCGGCCACTGCTGGCGCATGCATTCGATGGCTTCCCAACTGCTGGCGACCTTGCGCTCGCTGGATTGGAATTTCAACGTGATCGGCTCGGCGAAGCGGACGTCGTCCATCACTTCCTCCTTGTTTTCTGATCGTCTTCTTGTTTGAGCAAGCAACGTTGTGCTGGCGGCACCGGCGGCCGGCCGGCGCCGCTGAAGGACATGGTTCGTCCCTTTGCGCGGTTCAAGAGCATCGCGGCAACAGCCGGTTATTCCTCCTCGTCCGGCCCTTGCAGCAGTTCGATCAGCGTCGCTACCCTTGCCGTCGGCAGCGGTCGGCCCTCGTTCACCAGCGCCTCGTCGGCGGCGATCCAGGCCAGGGCCTCGCGCAATTCCTGGACCGTCCCGTCCGTCGCCGCAATGTCGGCGATCACGGCTTCGTCGACCGGGCCCAGCACAGAAATGATCTCGTCGCGTGTCATGGTCAGCTCCATCTGCGAGTGCCGGGAACGGGCCCGGCAACACAAGAAATCTGGGTCTTGACCTGCTGCAGACAATAACCGGCCGGGGAAGTCAGCGTTGGCAATTGAAACCAACAGGCAATCTCCTGCCGGACATCTCCCCACTTGTGGCTAGATTGGCAGCCTCGCCGAACCGACCGAAAACCGGCCCGAAAAACCGGCAACGCGAGAGCCACCGGGTCTTGACTTGCGGCGGACAATAACCAGATCGAAGGCACCGGTCGCCGAAATGGGGCCGGCGGAACCAGGGAGCGCCAGCTCTTTGGCGCCCCTCGTATCTATGTTGCTCGATGGAGGATGTAGCTATGAGAACCGCATTCGACTTTTCCCCGCTCTATCGGTCGAGCATCGGCTTCGACCGCGTCTTCAACCTGCTGGAAAATGCTCCGCAGGCCTTCGACGCCTGGCCGCCCTATGACATCGCGCGCAGCGGCGAGAACAACTACCGCGTCACCATCGCCGTAGCCGGGTTTTCCGAGGACGACCTCGAAATCACTCATGAACCCAACCTCCTCATTGTCTCCGGCCAGCACAAGGAGCCGGACAACACGGAGTATCTGCATCATGGCCTCGCCACACGGCCCTTTACCCGCCGTTTCGAGCTTGCCGATCACGTCAAGGTCGCAGGCGCCTCGCTCGACAACGGCCTGCTCAGCATCGATCTGGTACGTGAGGTGCCAGAGGAGATGAAGCCTCGGCGCATCGCCATCGCGACCGATGTCGCCTCGCCGAAGACCGGGCCGAAGGTCGCGCAGGGCGAAGCAAACAAGCAGGCTGCCTGAATGCACCAGTCGAGAAAGGAGACTATGCAATGGCTATTCGTGATCTCATTCCGTGGGGCCGGGAGAACAATCAGCCCCCCAGCCTGTTCCGCAACGGCGACGGCGATCCCTTCCTGACGCTGCATCGCGAAATGAACCGCCTGTTCGACGAGGCGTTCCGCGGCTTCGACGCGAGGCTGCCGTCGCTCGGCGGCTTCTCCGCTGCCCGCGCCAGCTGGCCGAGTGTCGAAATCTCCGATAGCGAAAAGGAGATCCGCGTCACCGCCGAGATCCCCGGCATGGACGAGAAAGACGTCGAGTTGCTGCTCGATGACGGCGTGCTGACGCTGCGCGGCGAGAAGCGCGAAGAGACCGAGGACAAGGACAGGCAGTTCTCCGAACGCTTCTATGGCCGTTTCGAGCGGCGTATCCCGCTCGGCTACGAAGTCGACGAAGACAAGGTGAACGCCGCGTTCCGGAACGGTGTGCTCAGCGTGACGCTGCCCAAGACGGAGCGCGCCCAGGCAAAGGCCAAGCGTATCGCCATCACCGGCGGCGACGGCAAGTCCTGACGGCTCGTAGGACGACGTCCCTTCTGCCTGTCGGTTCCGGCGGGCAGAAGCGGGCAAATGTCGATGACCCGTTCTCCCGACGCTCCGGTTCCGCCTGACCAGGCGCAGCACGCCCTGCAGTGCCTGACGACCGAGCATTTCGTGCTGCAAAACGCTCGCGCCGCGACCATTCAGGAAGCGAACCAGAGAGCCGATCTGTTCCTGACCTCGGTCTCAAGCGCAACGATTGCCTTGTCCTTCGTCGCGCAGGTCACGGAGATGGGCAGGCCGTTCGTGTTGTTCAGCCTGATCTTGCTGCCTTGCCTTTTCTTCATCGGACTGGTCACCTTTGTGCGCGCGGTGCAGGTTGCCATCGAGGACATGGTGCATGCCCGCGGCATGGCCAGGATCCGCCACTATTTCGTCGAACTGGCGCCCGTCCTGCAAAGATACCTCGTCAATTCCAGGCATGACGACCCCTCGGCGGTGCTGGTCGACAAGGGCCTCAGACCCTCGCCGCTGCAATATTTCATGACCACCGCGGGGATGGTGGGCACGATCAACGGCGCCATTGCCGGCGTCTTCACCGGCATCGTTGTTAAGTCCGCTTTCGGCGGGGGCATGTCGCCCGGCGTGATTTGCGGGCTGGCGGTCTTCGCGACATGCATTCTCATCCTGCGGCGCTATCATAGTCGCGCCTGGGCGGCGGCCGAAGAAAGCTTGCCCGCACGGTTCCCGGGCGACAATGGCAGGGAAAGCTAGCGCCGACATATCCGGATGTCGAAAAGTGGCAGGGCGCCGCCCTTGCGTCTTGCGCGCCAATTGACCATCCTCGCCAACATCATTTGCACCGCGGCCGGGGGGTTCGCATATGCCGACGCTTTATGCGCTGAAACCGGCCTTCCAGGCCAGGCTGCGGCCGCTTGCCGATGGCCTGGCCAGGGCCGGCGTCACCGCCAACCAGATCACACTGCTGGCCGCTGCCCTCTCGCTCGCCGCCGGCCTTGCGGTGGCAGTCCTTGCAGGCCATCGCGCGGTCTTTCTGCTGATGCCGCTCGTGCTGTTTACGCGAATGGCGCTGAATGCCATCGACGGCATGCTCGCAAGGGAACATGGCCAGGCCTCGAAGCTCGGCATGTATCTCAACGAGCTCTGCGATATGATCTCCGACCTCGCTTTGATCCTGGCATTTGCCGTCATTTTTCCCGCCTGGGGTGTCGTTGCATTTGCGATCGCGGCTATGATCACTGAGTTCGCCGGCGTGCTCGGCATCGCCGCCGGAACCGGGCGCAACTATGCCGGCCCGTTCGGCAAAAGCGACCGGGCGCTGGCGCTCGGCATCCTCGCCGTGCTTATCGCGTCCGGCCTGTGGGTCCCGGCGCTCACGCCGCTCGTGTTTCCGGCCATGGCTACACTCTCGCTGGCGACCGCCATCAACCGGATACGCAGCGGCCTTAACGGGAGCGGCAGCTGAATTCCGGTCTCGCCAGGGAGAACAACATGCTTCACCAACAGACGGTTGCCGCGGTGGCTCCAGCCAATATCGAGCGGGTGGCGCAGGAGCGCAGCTTCAAGAGCCATGACGGCACCGAGATCTTCTACCGCTATTGGCCGGCGCTGTCGGAAAACCGCAAGGGCGCCATCCTGCTGTTCCATCGCGGCCACGAGCATGGCGGCCGCATGGCGCATCTGGTCGACGAGCTCCAGATGCCCGATCACGCCTTCTATGCCTGGGACGCGCGCGGCAATGGCCGCTCCGCCGGCGAACGCGGCTATGCGCCGTCGTTTGCGGCGCTGGTGCGCGACATCGATTGCTTCGTGCGCGAGATCGGCAGCGACGGCTTTGCCCGGCGCGACATCGCGCTGATCGCGCAATCCTTCGGCGCCGTGCTTGCCGCCGCCTGGGTGCATGACTATGCGCCTGACATTCGCGCCCTGGTGCTGGCCTCGCCGGCCTTCTCGGTCAAGCTCTACGTGCCCTTCGCCAAGCAGGGCATTGCGTTGTGGCAGAAGCTGAAGGGCCGCTTCTTCGTCAATTCCTACGTCAAGGCGAAATTCCTGACGCATGACCCCGAGCGCATCGCCTCCTTCGACGCCGACCCGCTGATCACCCGGCCGATCGCCTCCAACATCCTGGTCGAGCTCTACGATCATGCCGCGCGCATCGTCGCCGACGCCCGCGCCATCACCGTGCCGACACAGCTTCTGATCTCCGGCAGCGACTGGGTGGTGCGGCATGGACCGCAGCACGAATTCTTCGTCAATCTGGCGAGCCCGGCCAAGGAGCGGCACGTGCTGCCCGGCTTCTTACACGACACGCTGGGCGAGCGCGACCGCCACAAGGCACTCGACCTGATCAGGCCCTTCCTCGAAAGCCAGTTCGCGGCGCCGGAAGAGCCGGTCGACCTGACCTGGGCCGACCGCGCCGGCTACACACGCGACGAGGCCGACCGGCTGGCCTCGCCGCTGCCGCTGCTGTCTCCCAGGGGGCTCTACTGGGCAATGAGCCGCGCCTCGATCCGCATGGGCGCCTGGCTGTCGTCCGGCATGAAGACGGGGATTGCCACCGGCTTCGATTCCGGCTCGACGCTCGACTATGTCTATGAGAACGAGGCGCGCGGCATCAGCCCCATTGGCCGCATGATCGACCGCACCTTTCTCGATGCCATCGGCTGGCGCGGCATCCGCCAGCGCAAGCTGCATCTGGAGGAGCTGATAGGCAGCGCCGTTGAGACGCTGAAGGCCGCCGGTCGGCCGGTCCATATCGTCGATATCGCCGCCGGCCATGGCCGCTATGTGCTCGATGCCGTGCAGAAAGGCGCCGCGCCGCCGGCAAGCGTGCGGCTGCAGGATTTCTCCGAGCTCAACGTCTCGCTCGGCCGCAAGCTGATCGCCGAGCGCAAGCTGCCGGCGACCGTCTCGTTCCATCGAGGTGACGCCTTCGACGCCACGCTGCTGGCCGGGCTCGACCCGGCGCCGGATCTCGCCATCGTCTCGGGGCTCTACGAATTGTTTTCCGATAATGCCATGATCGCCCGCTCGCTCGGTGGACTGGCCAGCGCCATGCAGCCCGGAAGCCTGCTGGTCTACACCAACCAGCCTTGGCATCCGCAGCTCGAGATGATCGCGCGCAGCCTGACCTCGCACCGCGGCGGCCAGGCATGGGTGATGCGCCGCCGCACGCAGGCCGAGATGGACCAGCTGGTGGCGGCCGCCGGCTTCGAGAAGCTCGACCAGCGCATCGACCAGTGGGGCATCTTCACCGTTTCGGTCGCGCGGCGCGTCTGAGCATGGACCTGCCTGCCTGTGCCTCACCTCGCGGTGCCGCTGCCCTTCCGGCCTTGCCACGCGAGCCGTATCCCGGGATCGTCCTGCGCGCCGCATTGTGGCTGGCATTTCTGGCGCCGTTCTTCTACGCCACCTACGGCTTCGCCAACTGGCTGGCGTCGCGGCGCGACGACGTCGGCAGCATCGTCTTTGGCTGGGAGCGCGGCATCCCGTTCCTTGCTTGGACGATCGTGCCCTACTGGTCGATCAACCTGTTCTACGGCTTGTCGCTGCTGTTGAACAATTCGAAGAGCGGCGTCGACCGCCTCGCCGGCCGCTATCTGACGGCACAGATCGTTGCCGTCGCCTGCTTCATCCTGTTCCCGCTGACTGCCACGTTCGTGCGCCCGCAGACGAGCGGCCTGCCCGGCTTCATGTTCGCCGTGCTCGGCGGCTTCGACAAATCCTTCAACCAGGCGCCGTCGCTGCATATCGCGCTGCTGGTCATCATCTGGGACCATTGGCGTCACAGATTGGCCGGCATCGCCGGCGTCGCCTGGCATGTCTGGTGTTTCCTGATCGGCGCCTCGGTGCTGACGACGTGGCAGCACCATTTCATCGACATACCGACCGGCGCGCTGCTCGGCCTTTTCGCGCTGTGGCTGTTTCCGCGCGACGGCGCCTTGCCTTTCGTCGGCTTCCGCCTGACCGCGGACCCGAAAGCGCGGCTTCTGGCGCTGTTCTATGCGCTTGGCGCAGCCTTTGCGCTGGCCGGCGCTGCCGCCGGCGCATTGGTCTCGGCGCTGTGGCTCATCCTGTTGTGGCCGGCACTGGCGCTGGCCATAATCGCTTTCGCCTATGCCGGCGCCGGCGCCAAGGTGTTCCAGAAAACAGCCGATGGCCGCGTGTCGCTGGCCAGCCGTCTTCTGCTGTGGCCCTACCGGGTTGCCGCCAAGGTCAATGTGTGGGCATGGACGCGAAAGCTTCCGGCGCAGATCGTCATCGCCGACGGTGTTTCCCTTGGCCGTTTTCCGACCGCCGCCGAGGCCGACGCCTTCGGCACGGTGATCGACCTTGCCGGCGAACTGGAACGGCCGCGTGGCGCCTCGATCCACTGGATGAGCCTGCCCATGGTCGACCTTTTGCCGCCGTCTCGCGAGGCGCGTGCGCAAGCGGTGGCGGCGATCGAGACGGCGCGGGGCCAGGGCACGGTGCTGGTCTGCTGTGCGCTCGGCTTCCAGCGCAGCGCCGCCGTCGTCGCCGAATGGCTGGTCGCCAGCGGCCGGGCCGCCACGCCGGATCAGGCGCGAGGCAAGCTCGCTGCCGCCGGCCGGCCTGTGCATCTTGGCATGGACGCGGCGACATGACCGCTTTTCGAGATAAGGCCGAGACGTTCGCCGCCGGACTGATGGTGCAGGTGGCGTGGCCGCTGCTGTTGATTGCTGCTGCCTTGCTGGCGGCACCGGTCATCGGCCTGGCGACTGCGCCGCAAACATCGTCGCTGTCCGCGGCGGCCTGGCTGATCGCCGCCGCGGGTGCCATAGCCACAATCATTCTCTCGGCCCTGCTTTTGTTCGACGCGCTGCTGTTCCGGCTGATGGCCAGCCACGCCAGCGAGGCAGGCGGCGGTGCGGCGATCGACGACCTGCTGGCGCGCATGCGGCTGAAACCCACGGCGGCCGGTGGCCGCTCGCTCGACCAGCGGATGGCCGGCACGCGCCGTCTGCTCGCCAAGCAGCGTATCGCCTTCAGCCTGTTCGCGGCGGCCTCGGTCGTCGCGGCATTCTTTTGAGCCGTCCATGACAAAGCTTCGCGTCAGCACCTATACCCTGCTGCAGACGGTGACCTCGGTCGGCCTGTCGGCACTGGCCTGGGTGGTCACCGGCGTGCGGCCGATCTGGAACGGCAGCCAGCCATCGGACCGGCAACGCATCTACTTCGCCAACCATGCCAGCCACGGCGATTTCATCCTGCTGTCGGCCTGCCTCAGCGAGAAGGAACGCGCCCGTACCCATGCGGTGGCGGCCGCCGATTATTGGAGCAAGTCGCGGCTGCGCCGTTTCATTGCCGAGGACATGCTGTCTTCCGTGCTGATCCACCGGCAGTGGACGGATGAAACGCAGCACCCGATCTCGATCATGCTGTCGGTGCTCGACCAGGGCCACTCGCTGATCCTGTTTCCCGAAGGCACGCGCAACATGACCGACGAACCGCTGCTGCCGTTCCGCTCCGGCCTCTACAATCTGTCGATGGCGCGGCCCGATGTCGAGCTCATCCCGTGCTGGATCGAGAACATGTCGCGGGTGCTGCCCAAGGGCCAATTCGTGCCGGTGCCGCTGCTTTGCCGCGTCGTCTTCGGCGCGCCGATCGCCATTCAACCGGGTGAGGAACGCCGCGCCTTTCTCGACCGCGCCCGCGAAACGCTGCTGGCGCTGAACCCCCGGCCGCAGCGAGACGATTGAGGACCAAGGCAAAATGCTGCCGATGATGCACGAAACCCTCATTCTGATTGTCGGCCTGCTGGCGGTGCTGATCAGTGCCAGCGTCGTCGCCGGCGTCTTGTCATGGCGCGCGCCAAAGCCGTTGTCGCCGACGCTGGTCAACCTCACCCAGCGCATCAATGCCTGGTGGGTGATGGTGGTGGCGATCACCGTCGCCTTCTTCTTCGGCCGCCCCGGCATGACCATCCTGTTCGCGCTGATTTCGTTCGCCGCGCTGCGCGAATTCGTGACGCTGACGCACAGCCGCCGCAGCGACCACTGGGTGCTGCTCGGCATGTTCGGCATCGTCATCCCGTTCCAGTACTGGTTGGTGTGGACCGCCTGGTATGGCCTGTTCACCATCTTCATCCCGGTCTACTGCTTCCTGCTGATGCCGGCGATCACCGCGCTGCACGGCGACACCGAACGCTTTCTCGAGCGCGTCTCGGCGCAGCAATGGGCGGTGATGATTTCGGTCTACTGCGTCAGCCACGTGCCGGCGCTGCTGACGCTCGAGGTGCCAGGCTTCGAAGGCCGCAACCTGTTGCTGATCGCTTTCCTGATCATCACCGTGCAAGGCAGCGACGTGCTGCAATATATTTTCGGCAAGCTGTTCGGCCGGCATCTCCTGGCGCCGACGGTCTCGCCGTCGAAGACCTGGGAGGGGCTGGTCGGCGGGCTGGCGGCATCGAGCCTGCTCGGCGCGCTGCTGTCGTTCCTGACGCCGTTCTCGCCGCTGCAGGCAGCCGGCGTCGCCTTCATCGCCTGCCTGATGGGCTTCCTTGGCGGGCTGGTCGCCTCGGCCATCAAGCGCGATCAGGGCGTCAAGGACTGGGGCCATCTGATCGAAGGCCATGGCGGCATGATGGACCGCGCCGACAGCCTGGTCTTCGCCGCCCCGGTCTTCTTCCATACGGTGCGCTATTTCTGGACTGTATGAAGGTTGGCGCCGTTTGCCGTGGCGGACGGTTCAGGGCGACCTTGCGAAGATAACCTGATCCGTTTTGTTATTACCACTTTCGCGAAAGCGGTAATAACCCGACCTGCCGCGGTCTTCGCCGCACTCATTTTGCCGCGGCGAGCGGCTCTTTCTTGCGCGCCGGCGTCAGGCGGCGCATGCGGCGTTTGGCGGTGGTCTTCAGCGCCACCGGCGGAGCGCTGGACAACGCACCGAGCACCGCGCCGACCATGCCATGTGCGACGAAATCGGCGTTGATCTCGTTGGCCAATCTGGCATCTGCCTCCTGGTTGTCGCTGTCGGCTTCCGACCACAACACGATGCCCACTCGCAACCTTGGTTTGGCGCGTTTCAGCCGACGGACCAGGAACCGCCCGTGCTTGACGGAATCCCGGTTCAAAAATCCGATGACGACACTATCGACGGCATCGAGCTCAAGGCGGCGAATGCTCCCCGGTTCCATCTCGGCGAAGCTCGCTCTCAACACCGTGGCGCCCTGGACCTCGAGCACCTGGGCCAGCATGGCGGCCGCCGCGTCGTCGAGTTCGCCGCGCCCGCCGGCGCACAGCACCGACATGCCCGTGCCATCCGGCAGTTCGGTATACTCCTCGCCCTGAACCTCCCCCTGAACGTGCCTGTCCTCGCGTGAGCCGTTGTCCTCGGCCGCGGCCGTGTCGTCCGCTTCCGCCTCCTCCTGCGCGCTGTCGTCGAGGTTCGCCACCATCGTCAGCGCGCTGCCCGCGACCTGCTGTCTTTGCTCATCGCTCAACACGCCACGCACCCGGTCCTGCTCACCGAGCAGAAGTGCGGGAATCGCGACCTTGTCGTAGAACTCGACCAGATATTCTTCGTCCAGCATCTCCTCGGCATGGTCCGTCGCTTCCTCGGGATCGCCGGCCAACAGCCGCTGGTAAAGCCGGGCGTGCGGTTCGAGCACGGGTTCGTTGCCGAACAGAACGTCGAGGAATTCGAACTGCGGCACATGGCGGCCAAGCACGACGAGACAGACCGTGAGCGGCGTCGACAGAACCAGGCCCAATGGCCCCCAGAGCCAGGTCCAGAAGATCGCCGCAACGATGATGGCCAATGGCGACAGCCCGGTGCGCGAGCCGTAGAGCCAGGGTTCGATCACGTTGCCGGTGATCAGTTCGACCACGACGAAAAGCCCTGCGGTCCAGAGCACGAGCGACCAGCCGGGCGCCACGGCAAGCGCCAGGAACAGAGGCAACAGCGTCGCGATGACCGGGCCGATATAGGGAACGAAGCGCAGCGCCAGCGCCAGCAAGCCCCACAGCAATGGATTGGGTACGCCCAGCAGCCAAAGTCCGATTGCAATTGGGACGGCATAGACGATGTTGACGACCAGTTGCATGAGCAGATAGCGGCCGACGCGCTTGCCGGCATCCTGCAGCGCCTCGGTAGTTCGGTGCAGATCGCCATAGCCGACGAGGCGTATGAAGCGATCGCGCAGGTCCTCCCGCTCGAGCAGCATGAATATGACGACCACGACGATCAGTCCGGCCGATGCCAGCGGGCTCAGCAGCGGGCCGATCAGATTCTGGAGAACCTCGAGCGGTCGTTCGCGCGCGACGATTTCGACCGGGATCGGTTCCCGCGGAGGCTGATCGGCGGCGGGTTGTGCGGGCTCGGGTCTGTCGAGCTCCTGGCCGACGCGTTCGATCACCCGGCTCAATCTGGAAACGATGCCGCCGCCGACGCCGGTTTCCTTGAGCGACCGGACCTTGGTCAGGATATTCGCCTGGTAAAGCGGAATGTTCTGCGCCAGTTCACTGACCTGCGTGGCGACGATGAAGGAGAACAGAGCCAGGACCGTGAATGCGCCGAGCACACTGGCGATCACGGCAGGAAGACGCGGAATGCCGGCTCGCTTGAGTGCCGACACCATGGGCACGAGCGCAAAGGTAAGCAGCAGCGCGATTGCGATCGGCAGAAAGACCTCGCGCCCGAAATAGAGCGCCGCGACGGCCGTCACGACCGACGCTACGCTGGGCAACGATGTGCGCGGAAGCGCCCTGGCCGCGGAAACAATGCCCGCCCGCCGGGGCTCCGACAGGTGCGCGTCGTTTCGACGATTTGCCGCCACTTGATACCTCCGCCCCGCCGTCGCCATGATCGGGCATATTGAGCCGGCGTGCAACTTCGCAGCGTCTCACCCAGCTGGACGCCGATTGCCCTGGTCGGCAGCGCGGCAAATTCAGTCATGGTAGAATTTTTTGCATTAATGACGTCACGGGCAATCCTGTTCCATGTCTGCGCCAGAACGTGGAACTTTTGGGTCAAAACACCGTTCCTTCGTAGATCGCTGATGGACAACCTCAAAGCAGCAGCTCAGGAGGAATGATCATGAACTTCAAGACGCTTTGCATAGGCGCGATGGCGCTTTCGATGATGACCGGCGCAGCGTTTGCCGCCGGTGCCACTGGCACTTCGGCGCTCGACGATCCGCAGAAAATGACGCCCTTCTTCACCGACGCCGGCATGAAGACCATGAAGTCGGAAGCCGAATTCAAGGCGGCATGGATGGCCATGTCCACGAGCGACCGGGCCATGATGTTGAAGGAATGCAGCGACGCAGGCATTGCCAAGATGCATGCCGACTTCTGCAAGATGGCCAAGCAGCTCAACAAGTAACCGTCGGCTTCTTGCCAAGCGAAATGGGGGCCAAGCGAAAGGGCGGGCGGCCCTTTCGCGACCTTCCAGTCCGCACTCATACCGGCGGGTGCCTAGCCATTTGAAATCGCGACGCCGGCCGGAGCGGCAATGACATTATGGTCCAGGGGCACCGTCTGCTTGCAACCTGGGTTTTCCGGTCGGCCGTTCCCGCATAGTATTGGCGGACGGCCCGCTTGACGCTTGACCCCGCTTGACGCTTGACCCCGCTTGACGCTTGACCTTGTCGCCGAGCGTGGGATAGGCCGGGGACTGGCCCGACCACCTCCCACCGGAGTCCCACGAAAGACCTGCCATGACCGACGCGATCATAAGAGACAGCAATGGCACGGCGCTGCACGAGGGCGACTCCGTGACCCTGATCAAGGATCTCAAGGTCAAAGGCACGTCGGAGACGATCAAGCGCGGCACGCTGGTGAAGAATATTCGCCTCACCGGCAATCCCGGCGAGATCGAATGCAGCACCAGGCAGGTGAAGGGCCTGGTGCTGAAGACCGAGTTTTTGAAAAAGGCGTGATCGCCTCGGCACCCTTCGCTTCGCTGCCATATCAGTGGCTCTCGAATCGCTCGTGTGAGTGAACCGCCCACGCGAGGAACTGGAGGAGCCGCGCCCTCCCCCTATGTTGCACTGCGTTAGATTTGTTGCATTGCAATATCGTCGCATCGGGTCGAGCCTCTGCGAGGTGGGCATTCCTTGCATGAGGTGATTGTGTCGGCATCATTTCGGCCTGACATCGAAGGGCTGCGCGCGCTGGCGGTGGCGGGTGTCATCGCCTTCCATTTTGGTCTGTCCGGCCTGCCCGGCGGCTTTGCCGGCGTCGACATCTTCTTCGTCATCTCCGGCTATCTGATCACCCGCCACCTGGTTACGGAAATTACCGAGACCGGGCGGCTGAACCTCTGGCGCTTCTACGCCCGGCGCGCCCGGCGCCTGTTGCCGGCGGCACTGTTCGTCATCCTCGCCACGCTGTTCGCGGGTTACTTCATCCTGTCGCCGGAGGAACAGGCGCTTTATTCGAAAGGCGCCATGTTCGCCTCCGCCTACATGATCAACCTTTGGCTGATCCGCTGGTCGTTCGACTATTTCGCCGCCGACGCCACCAACAACCCGTTCATCCACTTCTGGTCGCTCTCGGTCGAGGAACAGTTCTATTTGGCATGGCCGGCGCTGCTTCTTGCCGCCGCCTGGCTGCGTCCCGGCAAGCGCGCCGCTATAATCGTCATCGGCGTCGCCGGCGCGGCCTCCTTCGCCGCCTGCGCCTGGCTGACGGAAGTGTCGCAGCCCTGGGCCTTCTATTTCTCGCCGCTCAGGGCCTGGGAATTCGCCGCCGGCGGCCTCGCGACCATGGCGCCGGCAAAGATCTGGCGCGACCGGCCGCTGCTGGCCACGCTCCAGGCATGCCTCGGTCTGGCGCTGATCGCCTGGGCCTATCTGATGCTGGACGAAGACTCGCCGTTTCCCGGGGTGAATGCGCTGGCGCCTGTTGCCGGCACCGTGCTGCTGCTGCTCAGCGGCAGCGGCGGCCGCAATCTGCCGAGCGCCGTGCTGGCGCTGCCGCCCATGCAATGGTTGGGCCGGCTGTCCTATTCGCTCTATCTCTGGCACTGGCCGGTCATCGTCTATGCGGCGATGGTGGTTCCCGGTCTGTCCATCCTGGACCGCCTTGCCTGCGCGGCGCTGACGCTGTTTCTGTCGATGTTCACCTATCATTTCATCGAGAACCCGATCCGCCGCAACGGCTGGCTGATGGCCGGAGCAGCGCGGGCGCTGGTGCCCGCCGTCGCGCTGACCGGCGCCGGCGTGGTCGCGGCCTATGGCAATGCGCGCTTTGCCGAGCACAATCTCAGCCCCGAACAGCACGTCATCGCCGACAGCGCCGCGCAGCTCTCTACTGTGCGCGCGAGCAATGGCGGCTGCGTGCTCGATTTCGAGACCGTCAAGCCAAAACCCTGCATGTTCGGCCGCAAGGATGCCCAGCGCTCGGTCGTGCTGTTCGGCGACTCGCATGCCGACCATTGGTCGACGCCGCTGATCAAGGCGGCCGAGAAGAACAATTTTCGCGTCGTCACCTTTCTCAAATCCTCCTGCCGGGCTTCGCGGGTGACGACCTGGAACTGGCGGCTGAAGCGCGACTACACCGAATGCGACCAATGGCGCGAGCAGTCGGTCAAGGACATCATCGCGCTCCACCCGCAACTGGTGGTGATCTCGGAATTCTCGATCGGCAATGTGATGAAGGAATCGCCCGAGGAGTTGAAGCACGCCGACTGGCAAGCGCAGTGGCGGACGGGCCTCACCTGGACGCTTCAGGCCTTCAGCCAGGCCGGCATCAAGGTCGCGGTCATCAGGGACGTTCCCTACAATGCAAGCTACGCCGACAAATGCGTGGCGCGGGCGCTGTGGCGGGGCCAGACGCCCGCGACATGCGACACGCCGAGGATCATGGCGGCAAACGACGACATCGCCACCATCGAGCGCGATATCGTGCGCTCGACACCGAACGCTGCTTACATCGACATGACCGACCGCTTTTGCGACCAGACCACCTGCCATGTCTTCATCGACGGCAAATTAGCCTTCCGCGACCGCCACCACCTGGCGACGCCCTTCGCCGAAACGCTGGAACCGGCGGTGGAGCGGGCGCTGTTTTCGGATGTGATGGCGGCGGCTGTAAAGTAACGGTTTCCGGATCTTGTCGGATCACGACTCAGCCCCTCGGCAAGCAACCATGCGGGGGTCAGCTAAGGATGAGACCCGCCAGGAAAACGGTAAGGAGAAGCGACAGCGGAACTGCAAGAAGGCAGCACAACTCGAAAGTATTGGCTCGCCAAGAAGTCATTGGGCGCTTTTCCATGTTGGCCTTCTCCCTCAACGGCCAGACCGAAACGGCAGTTCCGCTTAAATGTCAGGGTGCTCGTCCGCACCGCTCTTTATGCTACTGGCGCAACTCGTTCCGCTTCCTGGTCATCCATCGTGCACGCGCCAGATGTGTCGCCCACGCCCGGAAAGCCCTCTCCGGCTCCCGCTCCGGATCAAGATGCAGGACGATGCGGGCGACCTGGCGCCAGTCCGTTCCTTCCGCCGAAGCGTCGAGCAGCCGGATATAAGTAAGCATGCGATCTTCGTCATAACCGGTCGGCACCGAAGACGTCGGCGCTGCGTTCGCGATATGAGAGTTTGGCTGCTTTGGCATTGCGACCTACCAGCAATGGCGCACCGTAGCAGCCTATAAAGAAGCCCGCGCCGTTTGATCGGAGGATGCGCCGATCGAGATTCGCCTCGACGGTCGGCAAATGGGGGCCTCAGGCGGAGTTCCCCGCCCAGCTGGGCTCACGCCTCACCACGTCGTGATCGGGTCGAGGCAATCTATCTATTTTAGTGGAACCTAATTTAGTCGACGCAATTATGCGTGCGTGAGAAAGCGTGAAATCCAGACCGTCACTGAAAGCCGGCTATCGCGGGATCAGTTGGCCGATGATCCAGTGATTGCAGTCGATTTGACGGAACGGATATTACAGGCGGCCGACAACGACAGAATTGTTTGCCTCGTCGTGGCAACGGAGGAGCTGGAAACCGACCGCATCGAGAAAACGGAGCCTAAGGAGACCAGGATTGCCGCAAGCTTCGTCCGGGACTTTGAGGTAATGCTGCTTGTTCTTTATGCGGCCTACGCCCTCGCTGTGCTGGGTGCGACCGCGTTCGTTTTGCTTGAATTGGGCCATGTTCTGTAGGCAGACGTCGGCAAAAGACGGGACTGACGCGCGATTGCCGCTGTTTGATGAGAGGAGCGGCCACGCTGCGTCGACGATCCGACCCCGGCGCAGCCAGCGGCGTTTTCGCGCCAGCAGGCGCTAAACTTCGGGCTCGTCCGTTCGTTACATCTTGCCAATCTATGGAACGAGGCTGCCCCTCGGGGGTTTTTCTATTAGAGGGACGTTAAAGAAGGAGGTAGCTATGAAGAAGCTCCTGCTTGCCTCGGTGATCGCCATCGCATCGGCGGCTTCCGTGATCGG
Source organism: Mesorhizobium sp. M1227 (assembly GCF_040318315.1). Lineage (NCBI taxonomy): Bacteria > Pseudomonadati > Pseudomonadota > Alphaproteobacteria > Hyphomicrobiales > Phyllobacteriaceae > Mesorhizobium > Mesorhizobium sp. M1227. Next base: position 15,449 of record NZ_JAMYLZ010000039.1, on the reverse strand, counting down.
CCCGGCGAATGCCGGCGGCAGCGTCACGATCGGCATCGGCAACGGCTATGACGACGACTATTATTATCGCCACCATCGGTATTCCGATTACGACGATGAGTACGTCCCCCGTTACCGCTATGATGTCTATAACGAGGACTACGCGCCGCGCTACCGGTACCGGTACCACCGGCGCTGCCACACCGAAGTCATCAGGCACTGGCGTCATCACCACCGGATTATCGAAAGAATCCGTGTCTGCCGTCGTTGACGGATCGATCCGGCCGGTAGTGCCGGCCGGATCGGCGGGGCTTCTCACCTCGGCTTGCGCATCAGCATCATGCCGTAATGCACGGCCAATATGTCGAGCCCGATCTTGAGTAGTTTCACCACCACGTCGCGCGGCTCGCCGGCCTGTTCGGCCAGGCTCTTGACCGTTGCGTCGGCACAGCAGACCTTTTGCACGATGCCGGCGATCTCCCAGTGGGCAAGCGCCCTGGTGGCCTCGGCATGGTCGCGGCCGGCGGACAGGATGTGTTCGGCGACGCCGCTGCCGGTGCGGCCGCCGTCGACGCGCTCGGCCCAGGCCATCGGCTTGGCGGTTGCCTCGGACGAGTTGCGGAAATCCTGGCGGTAGCGCATGCCCGCCTCGCGCTGCTGGCGCGACAGCGAGGTGAGGCCGCTCAGCGGGTCGACGTTGCGCACCCGCACGATGCCGCCGGTCGCTGTGTGGCCGTCATTGGAGACCTCATAGAGGCGCGCTCCTTCCTGCGTCCCCTTCGCCAGCCGCTTGCGGCCGAACCGGTCGTCCTTCAGTGCGAAATCATGGCCGATCTCCTTGCGGATGCGCACCTGCTCGGCCTCGCCTTTCGGCAATCTCGGTGGCCTGGCTTTGACCTTTTGGGCGGTTTTGGTGCTCATCGGCTCGGTCCTCCTGGGTTTTGGTCGTCGGGCTCTGGCTAACTTCCAGCCTCATTGCAACGGGCTCAAATCGCTTCGGCCGGCAGCGTGCGCAGGAAGCGCGCCGCGTGATAGGCGCAGTAGCTTTTCGATGGGTTCGTGCGCATTCCGCAGCACAGCATGTCCAAACCTGGCCGGCTGCCGGGAGCGTCGTTTTCCGCATCCTCCTGCGGCGTCGTGTCGAGCGGCGCGCGGCAGCGCTCGAACAGGCAATCGATGAAGCGCATGGCGGCGAAATGCGGCTGGCGGCCGCCGGCGGCGATCGGGCGCGGCGCCGGCATTTCGAGCGGTGCGCCATCGGTCCCGGTGATCCGAGCCGGACCCGGCTGCCAGGCCGGCGGCGCCAGCCTGGCCGACAGCCTTGCCGGGCGGCAGCGTGGCTCGGCCTTCGGAGCCGACTCCGCTTGATCAGCAGTGCTTGATGGCTCAGGCGCCGAATTTCCGAGCCGGCCGCCAGAGCGTCCGCCACACCAGCCCTTGGATCTGGCAAGGCCGATGGTGCGCAAACGGGCGGTGCGGTGGACGATGCCGATGATGGCCGCGCGTGAGACCGGGCTATGACGCTGCGCACCGAGCTGGGCAGCGATCTTCGCGGCCGACAGTCCGCTCGTCAGCCAGTTCTCGATTTGTTCCAGTTCCGAGGCGGAATAGCGGGCGGCCATGATGTTTCATTCCCTGCAAAAATGGTTGTGTGCGGCGCCGGCTTCGCCGGTCTCAGGCTCGAAAGCCGGTCAGCCTTCGCGTGGTCTGCTGCGATCGCGCTTCATCTCGGCCGCCTGCCTTGTTGCGCCGGACACTGCCTTGCCCGTCCGCTCGTCGAAGGCGATGACCGTGCCGTCTTCGGTGCGGATGCAGGAAACCGCGGCTTCCGCATTGCCGGCCGGCAGGCAATTCGTGGCCGGAGTCGTGAGGGGAACGGCTCCGGCCGTTCCGGCCGCTTGCGCTGCCGGATCCGAGGCGCGAGCCTCGGGCATCGTCCCGGCCGGGGAGGAGGACAGCCGCGACGAAGGGGAAAGGGTTGGCACATGCATGGCCCCGGCGATCGGTTGCGCTACCGCCTCCAGGCGAGCGCTGCCGGCGCGCTGAACGGCGGATTCAAGGACCGAGAGCTGGCGAAGCGACTTGTGCATGCCTACATAAGAGCATAACTCAAATCATAATGCAAGCGATTCTTGCATAGACTAAACCGAATCTTATGCCTCAGATGGAGCCATGGCGAAAACTGCACTGTCGATCAAGGTCGGAGCGGCGATCCGCCGGGCGCGCAAGCAGCGCGGCCTGGTGATGCGGCACATTGCCGAGCACAACGACACCGACGTTGCTGCCGTCGGCAATTGGGAGACCGGGCGCAACCTGCCCAAGACCGAGAACCTTTTGAAGACCGCCGCTTTCCTGCGCGTCGACCCGGTGGCGCTCGGCAAGGGCGAAGTCGTTTTCCTCGAAGATGCCGGACCGGTCGCCGATGCCGAGATCGTCACCGATCCCGGCCCCCTGCCCGCCGGGCCGATGGACATCCAGCTTCTCGGTACCGCCGTCGGCGGCGACGATGGCGACTTCACCTTCAACGGCCAGCCGGCCGGCTATGTCCAGCGGCCGCCGGGGATCCGGCATCTGCGCAATGTGTTTGCGCTGCACGTGCTGAGCGATTCGATGGTGCCGCGCTACGAGCCCGGCGAGATGATCTATTGCGGCGGCCGCGAAGCGTTGCCCGGCGACCATGTGGTGATCGAGACCCTGCCCGAGGAGAACGAGCAAAACGGCAAGGCCTTCATCAAGAAGCTGGTCAAGCGCACCGCCGCCGAGCTGATCGTCGAACAGTACAACCCGCCCAAGACGCTGTCCTTCAACCGCTACGCCATCAAGAACGTCTTCCGCGTCATCCCGCTCAAGGAACTGCTGGGGTATTGAGGCGGGAGCTTTCCCTTCTCCCCTTGTGGGAGAAGGTGGATCGGCGCACAGCGCCGAGCCGGATGAGGGGTGCTGGAAGGAACGCGGCGGAGGAAATGTAGAAGCGTTTTTTAAGCATTTACGCCATCAAGGTAGCGATCCGTCCAACACCCCTCATCCGACCGAGCTTCGCTCGGCCACCTTCTCCCACAGGGGAGAAGGAAGAACACCGTCCCCGCCCCCTCAAGCCCGCCTCGACTGCAGCTCTCGACCGTTGAGCAGGCGCGCCTCGGCGCGGGTCCGTTGCCGGTCGTCGATGAAGGCGGCCTGGATCGAGACGGCGGCGCCCGGCAGGCCGTCGGCCCGGCAGGCCTTGCAGATCAGGCGCCCCGAAAGTGCGGCCAGCGGTGTCTCCGGCATAACCCCATGCCGCTTGAGCTCGGCCGGCTTCCACCACCTGTTGCGGCCGCAGTCGATGCATTCGACGGCAATCGAGACAACATCGGCGATCGTCGCTTCCTTGCCTGCCAATGCCATGGTTATCCCCATCATTGTTCCTGCTTTGTTCGCAACATTATCGGATTTTGGAGCGGAGTCGAGTCGGTTCCGCTTACATCAACGTGAAAGTTTCACTTGTTCGCCTATTTGAGTTATGCTTATACGTGTGAGCAACAGAACCGCAGCCGGCCGGCAGCAAGGGAATGACGATGGACCCAGCCCAGTTCGCCCATGCCTGCGGCTATAGCGGCGACAGCCCGGCCATGCTTGCCGCTTTCGCGGCCATCCGCCAGGACGGCATCCGCAAGGCACGCCAGGGTCATCGCCAGCGCAAGGCGGCGATTGACCGGATGAAGCCGAGCCGCGCTCTGTTCCTGGCGGCGATCCGCCCGGCACAGTCGGCCGAGGAGGCACTCGAGGATACCGCACGCTTCCTGTCGATGTTCCGCAACATGCCGCACTGGCGACAGGAAAGGCGCGCCGCCGACCTCACCCGCGCCAGGCAGCAGCGCCTCTTCGCCCGCTTCTTCCGCCGCCACGGCCACCGCCTCTGGGCGCTCGAGGCGACCTGAAGGCGCGCGGGCCTCCCTTGCAAGTCAAAACGGATATTGCGATCGCCGACACCGCGCCGTATGTCTCCGCGCGATGAGCGAGATCGAATTCCGTCGCGCGCAGGCGCCCGACCTGCCGGCGATCGTTGCAATGCTTGCCGACGATGTGCTCGGCGCAGACCGGGAAGACCCGTCCACGCCGCTTGCGCCATCCTATCTCGATGCCTTCAGCGCAATCGATACCGATCCCAACCAGTTGCTGGCCGTCGCGGTCAACGCCGGGCAAGTGGTTGGAACGCTGCAGCTCAGCTTCCTTCCAGGCATTTCGAGAAAAGGCGCCTGGCGCGGCCAGATCGAAGGCGTTCGCGTCGCCCGGCAATGGCGCTCGCGCGGCGTCGGCAAGCTGTTGATCGAATGGGCGATTGAAACATGCCGTTCGCGCAATTGCAGCTTCGTCCAGCTCACCACGGACAAAGGTCGACGGGAGGCGCACGCTTTTTACGAGCGCCTCGGCTTCACCGCCAGTCATCTCGGCTACAAGATGGCGCTGTAGATCAGCATTTCATCGCATTCAGCGCCGACCGCTCATCTTCGCTACCCACTCTGGATGGAGCATTGACAAGCCGGCCTTTCGCCCTGCTCCATCCGCCCATGATTTACGACCGAACCTGGCTTGAGAAAACCTTTCGCGCAAAGCCCCGGCAGAAGTTCCTGTTCTTCTGGGGCCATCAGCCGTCTAAGGACGGCCGAATAAGCACGTCGTGCTTCAGCCAGTGGTGGCATGCGCCTTTTACCGTCGATGGCCTGAGCTATCCGACTGCCGAACACTGGATGATGGCCGAGAAGGCACGACTGTTCGGTGATGCTCCGACGGCAACACAAATCCTCAGGGCGGCGAGCCCCAAGCAGGCAAAGCAGCTTGGCCGCCAGGTGAGCGGCTTCGATGGCACCAAATGGGATGCAGACAAATATCGCATCGTGACTGAAGGGAGCTTTCAGAAGTTCCGTCAGAACGCGGCGCTGCGCGAATATCTGTTGTCGACGCATGACCGGGTGCTGGTCGAGGCGAGCCCTGTCGACCGGGTGTGGGGTATCGGCCTTGCGGCGGATGACGAGAGGGCGGTGAACCCGCTGCTGTGGCGCGGCGAGAACCTGTTGGGATTCGCGCTGATGCAGGCCCGCGATCGGCTGTGCGGCTGAACATTGCCGTGCGCTCGTCAGCTGCGGCGGCCTCCGCGCTGCTTGACAAACCACCCACAATGTTCTCTTTATGTTCTCACCACAACTCGAGACAATGCGGCGTTCGAACCGCCGCGGGCGAACGGGCCGGATGGAAGCCAACATCCTCCACGCGGATCTGGATGCCTTCTATGCCTCGGTCGAACAGTTGCTCGACCCGGCCTTGCGCGGCAAGCCGATTGCCGTCGGCGGCGGGGTAGTGCTTGCCGCATCCTATGAAGCCAAGGCGTTCGGCGTGCGCGGCGGTATGCCGGGACGGCGGGCGCGGGAACTCTGCCCGCAACTCATCTTCGTCGGCGGCCATTTCAAGGACTATCAGCGGCTGGGCGATGCGGCAATCAAGGTGCTCGGCGATTTCACGCCGGTGGTCGAGCGGATTTCGATCGACGAGGCCTTTGCCGACGTCGCCGGCTGCACCCATTTGTTCGGCTCGCCGGCCGAGATCGCCGGCAAGATCCGCCGCCGCGTGCGGGCCGAGCTCGGCCTGCCGATCTCGGTCGGCGTAGCCCGCACCAAGCATCTGGCCAAGATCGCCTCACAGGTCGCAAAACCGGACGGGCTGGTGGTGGTCGATCCGCGCCACGAGCTGGAGTTCCTGCACCACCTGCCGGTCGAGCTGATGTGGGGCGTCGGCCCGGTCACCAGGCAGCGGCTGGCCGGCATCGGCGTCAACACCATCGGCGAGCTGGCGAAGACCAATGGTGGGGCGCTTGAGCGCCTGCTCGGGCCGGCGGCGGGAGAGAAACTCAACGCGCTGGCGTGGAACCGCGATCCGCGCAAGCTCGAGACGCAGCGCCGGGCGCGCTCGGCGGGTGCGCAATCGGCGCTTGGCCGAAAACCGGCCGAGGAGCAGGTCTTCGTGCCCGCTTTGCTGCATCTGGCCGACAGGGTCGCCACCAGATTGCGGGCGAAATCGCGGCCCGGTCGCACGGTGACGGTTCGCGTCCGCTTTGCCGATTTGCGCTCGGTGACGCGCTCGATCACGCTCGACCAGCCGATTTCGGCAACCGCCATGCTGGCCGAGATCGCCGAGGGGCTGGTGCGCAAGGTGCTCATCGACCATCCGCACGAAAAGACAATCTCGCTGCTGGCGATCGCCGTCTCGCATCTGGAGCAGCATGCCGGCCTGCAACTGGAACTGCCGCTCGGGCTCGACGACGACCGCCGCCGCCCCGGCACCAGCAAGGGCGCGGCGCGCTGGACCGCGGACCGCGCCGTCGACAAGATCCGCGACCGCTTCGGCTGGGAGGCGGTGGGCTACGCCTCGGTCGCGCTCGGGCTACAGCGGTCGGTTCCCGACGCGTTTCGCGAGCTGGCCGAAAAGGAACTGTGAGCCTCGATTACACTTTGGTTGCCAAGTCGCCGGAATGACGTTGAAGGCTGCGGACTTGTGAATTTATCTTGGACCAGTTCGTCGTGCACCGGTTTGGGTATCAACCAGACAGGGTAGCACCCGCTCGCAAATCCTTCCGCCCTCACTTCGAACGACAGGAGATCGGCATGGGACAGAACGCCGGATATTTCGCACTCATCGTTGCCGGACTGGTGACCAATGCAACGACGCTGGCCAAGCCGCTCAACCCGGACCGGGCGATTCCATCCCTGGGCGATATCAACTCGTCGGTGGCCAGCCCGCTGTTCAAGCAGGTCAAGGCCGGGCCGCTGGAGATAAAGCTTGAGGAAACCACGCTTGCCGATGTCGAAAAAGCCTTCGGCGGAGCGATGCACGATGAAGGCGACGCCGGAGATTCACGCCACTGGCTTTGCTATGCCGGCCCCGACGCCGGCGGATCGCCGTCGATCTTCTGGTTCGTCTCCGGCGAGATGGGCGGCTCCGACCACGGTGTCCTGTCCGTCGCCCTGCAGCCGAACCCGGAAGGCAAGGTGCCGGAAGGATGCGCCGGCGCGCCTGCCAGCCTGACAGCTATTGAACTCGATACGCCCGGCGTCGGAGCGCCGCTGAGCGACGTGGCCGCGAAATTTGGCGCCGCCAAGCCCGATCGTTACGGCCATTTCGGCTTCGCCGCCTCTTATCGTCCTTCGTCTCCCGACCAGAAGGACGCCACGGTCACGCAGACGCTCACCTACACAGCCGGGAACGGCAGGATAACCGGCGTGGCGGTGACGCAAGTCACCACCAATTAGGGTGTCCCCGCTCGGTTGGCGAATGGTTCACGTGTGAATGATCTGCCGCGCCCGAGCCAGGCGGCCTGGTTGCTGGCCACCTCGTTATGCAGATTGGTTCTGATGTGCCGCCCGGGCCCGCCCTCCTCCTGCAAATGCGACATTCGAGGCGGCCCTGGTCGTCAGACCAAAAGCGTTGCGGTGCCCCAGGCAATCAGGGCGATGCCGGCCGCCCGGCCAACCCACGGGCCGGCAGGAAACACCGGTTCGACGAGAACCGCGAAGGTCCGGAAATGACCCAGAAGCGGGCGGTCGGCAGCGATCCGAGCAGCAACGATTTTGGCAGGACCGGAAATCGGCATGGAATGCTGCAATCATCATCATGTCCCGTCCAAGTTGTGGACAGTTCCTTCTCAAAGGCGCACTCTTAGCATGCGAAACGCGAGCTAGCGTTTCGTGCAACGCTTCACATGCTTGACTTGCGTCGGTGATTATCTGACCTACCCGGATACTTCCGGGTGGGCAGACCTCACATTGTGTCGCCTATCCGTGATCAGGCTACGGCCTAAGGCACGTTGCAGCCCGTTCCGGATCAACTGGGAGGTAAACAACATGCCTGATTTTCAGCGCAGAGAACTTCTTGTTCAAGGAAGCGCGGCTCTTGCCGCAATTGCTGCTCTCTATACCTCGCGCCGGGCTTACGCTTTTCCAACACGGCCGAACGAGGAAGTTATTCGATGGCTGGATCAGCCGACCGAAAATCCCGATCCGGTGGGTATCCAGAAGCAGCTTGTCTGGGAGGATTTGGATAGCTGGATAACGCCAAACGACAAGTTCTTCAGCATCTCGCATTTCAACCGACCAACGATCGACGAGAAGACATGGTCGATGGAGATCGGAGGCCTGGTCAAGAAGCCCCTCGAGTTAACGCTCGCCGACATCAGGGCGCGACCGCGGCAGGAGGTCGTTTTCACAGTGGAATGCTCGGGCAACCACGGGTTTCCCTTTTTCACCGGCGGCATCGGCAATGCCCGCTGGGCAGGGACGCCGCTCGCCCCGATCCTCGAGGAAGCCGGCGTTCTGGAGAAGGGCATCGAGGTCGTCTTTTTCGGTACCGACACAGGCGAGATCCCGATACGCGACGTCAAGATGCGGCAGAACTTCGCTCGCAGCATGTCGCTCGCCGACGCGATGAACCCCGACAATCTCCTCTGCTATGAAATGAACGGGGCCGCCTTGCCGGCGCCCAATGGCTTCCCGGTACGGCTCATTGCGCCAGGCTGGTACGGGATCGCCAACGTCAAGTGGCTAAAGCGCATCGAGGTTCGCGATACGCGGTTCATGAGCCTTCTGATGGCCCGTGACTATGTCACCATCCGGGAGGAGGACCACAACGGCGAGACCGTATGGGCCGAGACGTCAGTCGGGCGAGCGCTGATAAAGTCCGCGCCTGCGAAGGTTACCCGGAAAGATTCAGATTACCGCATCGTTGGGGCAGCCTGGGGGGCGCCGATCGACCGGGTCGAAGTGCAAATCGATCAAGGGCCTTGGACACCAGCGACCATTGACCACAGTGAGGAGGCCGAACACGCCTGGAAAATTTGGTCCCTGGCTTGGGCAAATCCCTCTCCTGGAGAACACACGGTAACCTCGCGCGCGGTCAGCACCACGGGACAGATTCAACCGGCGATGGACGATCCCTTGATAGCCAAGAAACACACATACTGGGAAAGCAATGGCCAGGTGACGCGCCGCGTGCGTATCGGCTAGAGGATTCTGCCGCCAAATGGAGTCATTTGGCGTCCGCATAAATGCGGCAAAACAGACAGTTAGAGCGAGTTACCGGTTTCAAGAGAACCGGAACCGCTCTAAGAACGTGCTGCCATGTGGCAATTGCGTTTGGGTCACCCAGGAGGAGGCTGCCTGATCGCCATTTCGCACCATTTCCAGCGCTCTCCTCACCCGTCCACCGTTTCAATCTCCGCGTCGACCAGGCACCAGGGCGCGTAGCGGAAGTCGCGGATCTGGATGACCTGATCGTCCCTCCATTCGACCAGCATGAAGCCGCGCACAGCGCCGTCGGCCGCCTGCGGGTCGCGGATGAGGATCGCCGGCCGGCCGTCGACCACGCCGAGCGACAATGTCCAGTCGCTGATACGGTCGTAATTGCCGAAATAGGTCGAAACCTCGGCCTTGCCGCGCAGGCGGACGCGGTTGACGACGTCGAGCCGCACGTCCTCGGCGATCAGTGCCCGCACAGCGTCGAAGTCGCGCGCGTTGAACAGGTCGACATAGCGCCGCAGCCGGCGCTCGTCATCGGCGTCGAGCCTCGGCGCCAGCGCCTGTTCGGGCTGCAGCGCCAGCAGCTTGAGCTGCGCCCGCCCGCGATGCAGCGCGGCCTTGGTGGCGGCGAGCGTCGCGCCGGTGACTTCGCAGGTCTCATGCAGGCTGAGCCCGAGCACGTCGACCAGGATCACGGCGCTGCGCTGCGGCACCGAAAGCTGCATGAAGGAGCGCAGGCCGGTCTGGGCGGCGAGCCGGCTGTCGGCGCTGCCGGAGGGATCCTCGATCACGCTCATGTCGGCCTCGGTCATGCGCGACCTTTCCCGATTGCGCCGCCGCAGATGATCCTGCGCGGCATTGTGGGCTATGCGAAACAGCCATTGCTCGGGACGTTCGACGATCGCACCCCCGTCGATCGCCTGCAGCGCCTTGATCAGGACCTCCTGGACGATGTCCTCGCCGTCGATCACCGAGCCGGCCATACGCGCGCAGTAGCGATGCAGCCTTGGCCGCAACCCGACGAGCAGCACCTCCAAAGTCGCCCTGTTCATTTTCGGCGTAGCTTCCCATTTCTGCGCGAGCGGCTGGCGGGCGCTACCCGGCTTTCTGATCCGCCAGCATACGATAGTTGCCGATGACTTTGACAGGCGATCGCATTGCCGGGGTCGAACGGCGCTGGGCGTGGTTTTCCGCAAATGCCTTGAAGGCGGCAAGCCCGGTCAGCGCCGACGAATCGCCGTCCTGGCCGACGATGTGGACGAACGAGCCGTCGTCCAGCTCGAGCACAAGATAACGCACCGTCGGCGGTGCCGCCTCGCCCAGCGCTTCAAATACTTTTTCGACCAGCACGCGGTTATCTGCCAGGTCGGCTTGGCTCACACTGTATCGAATGAGCGCGTAGTCCATCGTCGTCTCCTGACTGGTTGGTATGAACGAAGGACGACCGGCTGCGCTGAAAAGATTCTCATTGCCGAAGAATCTTTTCGGTTGCCCGCATCGTCTTTCCCGCGTGGGCGGCTGCGCGGCAGCCATCAAGCAGGAGAGACGATCATGCATATCCAGTTTGCCGAGCTTCCGGTGTTCGAGCAGGACCGCGCCAAGGCGTTCTACACCAGGCATCTCGCCTGCCAGGTCATGGCTGACCAGAAGATGGGCGATGGCGGCTGGCGCTGGATCGAGCTGGCGTTTCCGCATGCCGTGACGAACCTGCATTTTGTCAGGCGCGCCGACGACGCACCCGGCGCGGAGCCGGTATTGGTGCTGGTCCACGAAAATGTCGGGGCAATGATCGCGGCCATGAAAGCGGGCGGCGTCGAGATCATCACCGAAGCGCATGAGGCGCCGTGGCAGCCGGGGCGCACAGTGGCGGAGTTTCGCGACAGCGAAGGCAACCGCATGGTCCTCGCCAGCCGATAAGGCACCGGAGCCCTCTGTCCGGCGGGGCGTCGTACCTAAGTCCTACCTCCGGCCGGACCATCGGCCGTACGTCCTTCGTATTATTATTTCGTGACCTCTGCGCGCCGGAACCTTCCCTTGCATCGGGCGTTCGGGCGCTGTATCGCGATGCCTCATATTTAGGCAGGCGGAGGAAATACGAATAAGGGCGGGTGGCAAAACAAACATGGGCCGGGGAGGAGCATCTTACCATGTCGAACCGTAAAATCGGAATGTCCCACAGTTTGGGGCTGCGCGTCGCTGACCTCAAATCCAGAATGCAAAGTGCCCAGATTACCGAGCATGAGATCAAGACGTTTCAAAAGGTTGCCGCCATTATGGGCGGCGCCAAAGGCTCACTGCGCCTCGATGCGGACGATCTGATCGCCGCGTCCTTCCTTGTCGAGCCACCGGACGATCTCCCAATGTCCAATTGAAGACGGATCGAGCCGAAAGGCAGGCTGGCTGAAGCTGGCCAAATCCTATCGGGTTTGAACCTGCGATTGCCGCCGGCGGAGCATCCGCCAGCCCAAGCCGCATGCGAGGATGACGTTGGCCAGCGCCAGGCCGGAAAGCGCGGCCAACGTCCCGTGCGGGCCGAAGCGCTCCAGCAGCAATGCTCCGGCCGAGGGTGCCGCCGCCTGGGCGATCAGGCTCGGCATGGCGAGGCGGCCCATCAGCTTCGCATAGCCGTTCGAGCCGAACAGCGCGAGCGGCAACGTCCCCCGGGCGATGGATTCCAGGCCGATCCCTGCGCCGTAGAAGCCCAGCGCCAGCGGGATGATTGGCATGCCGGCCCAGAGCGTCGAAACGCCGATCGCCACAAACGTAACCGAGGCAAACTTGGTGAAAATCGGATGGTGGTAGCGCGCGATCATCATCTCGATCGCGCGCGCCGCCACCTGTGATGGACCAACCAGCACGCCGAGCCCGACGGCTGCGGCAAGCGCCATGCCGCTGCCTTGCAGGATTGTGAGCAGATGCACCGACAGCGTCGAGGAGATCACCGCGGCAAGCGTAAGTGTCGCGGCCAGAACGATCATGATCGACAGATCGGGATTGCCTTCGCGGGCCGGTGTGGCCTCTTTCAATCCTGGCGCGACTGGCAATCCTGGCCCGACTGGCAATCCTGGCCCGACTGGCGGTTTCGGCGCCTCGCGGGGCAGGATCACCAGATAGAGCGGCAGCGCAATCACCAACTGAACAGCCGCGTAAACCAGGCAGGTGCCGCGCCAGCCGACCTCCCCCAGCAGCAAGGCTGAGATCGGCCAGCAGATGGTGCTCGCAAGGCCGCCGAACAGCGTCAGCATGGTGATGGCGGAGCCCGCGCCCTGGCCGTAGTGGCGGCCAAGCGTCGCGAAAGCGGCATCGTAGAGCCCTGCCCCCATGCCCAGGCCGATGACCAGCCAGGCCGCGATATAGGCCGCAAGATTAGGGGCAAGAGCCAGCCCGATCTGGCCGAGCCCGATGCATCCGGCGCTGAACGCCAGAACGTTGCGGCCGCCATGCCGCTCGATCGACGAGCCGACGCGCGGAGAGATCAATCCTGCCGTGAGCAAGCCGAGAGACAGGCCGCCGACAACCCATGCCAGCGGCCAGCCGGTATCGGAGGAGACTGCCGGCGCGATGACCGCGGGAAGATAGTAGGAAGACCCCACGCCATGATCTGCGTCAGGCCAAGCGCGGTGATGATCGCGCCGCGGCTGCGCACGATGGCCGGCGAAGGCGGCGAAAGACTCATGCCGCGACGCTGCAGCCACAGCCGCCTTTGCCGACCGCCTTCGCCTTGGCGTCGGCGACACAGCAGGCGCTCGAAGCCGCCGGCGCCGGACCGCCGCAGCACCCCTTGTCGGCAATGCCGATCCGCGGCACGGTGCAGACGCCGGTCTCGGGCAGCACGAGCTGGACATTGTCGGCCGCCACCATGTCTCCGGCGATCGCCGCCGCGACCGAGCGGACCTGCTCATACCCGGTCAGCAGCAGGAAGGTCGGTGCGCGGCCATAGCTCTTGATGCCGACTGTGTAGAACCCTTGCTCTGGATGGCTGAGCTCACGGTGGCCGTGCGGCGGCACGTCGCCGCAGGAGTGCTCGTTGGGATCGATCAACGGTCCCAGTGCCTTGACGCTTTCCAGCCATGGATCGAGCTCGAGCCGAAGCTCACGGGTCAGCGACAGATCCGGGCGTTGCCCGGTCGCGGCGATGATGCGGTCGACCGGGCCAAGCGCCTGCAAACCGTCCCTGGTCTGGCCTTCGACGACCAGCCGGCCGTTGGCATCGCGGATCGAAACAGCCGCAAAGCCCGTCACCAGCCTGACGCCGCCGCTCTCGGCGAGTTCGCGCACTTCGGCGCCGAGTTCGCCGCGTGCCGGCAATTGGTCGGCATCACCGCCACCGTAGATGCGCACCAGGTCGGTGCCGCGCGTTGTCCAGATGAAAGCGGTGCCGGCCTCCACATTTGCCAGCCTGGCGAGATCCAGCACCGCATTGGCGGCCGAATGGCCGGAGCCGGCGACCAGCGTCGTCTTCCCCGCATAAAGGCTGCGGTCGCGGCCGAGAATATCGGGGATGCCGTAGGCGATGCGGTCGGCAAATTCGGCCTCGCCTTCTGCAGGAATTCCGCCGGCGCCGAGCGGGTTCGGCATCTGCCAGGTTCCCGAAGCATCGATGACGGCACGTGCGCCGTCGCGCCTTGTACCATCGGCAGTCTCGACCGCCAGCATGAACGGCCGGTTCTCGCGTCCCTTGCTCAGCACCTTGTCGGCGCCCCAGCGCGAAATGCCGACGACCCGGGCGCCGGTTTCGATCGACGGCGACAATTGCGGAAGCTTTGCAAGCGGCTCGAGATAATCCGCGACGAGGTCGTCCGCGGTTGGGAATGCCTCGGGCTCAGGCATCCGCCAGCCATGCGCCTCGAGCAGGTTTCTGGCCGCCTGATCGACGCAATAGCGCCAGGGCGTGAACACACGGACATGGCGCCAATCCCTGAGATTGGATGCAACCGCATTGCCGGCTTCGTAGACTTTGACAGGAATGCCCCGCGCGATCAGGTGGACCGCTGCCGCCAGACCGACCGGCCCGGCGCCGATCACCGCAACGGGGAGTTTTTCGATCATCTCCATGTCTTCCATCCTTCCGGTAATTTCGAATTATAATGGCAAAAAAATCATGCCGCCGTTTTGGCGGCCGCTTCCGCCGATGCCGGCGCACAGGTGGCATCGGCGCAGCATTCGTCCGCGAGGTATCCGATGAGCCCGTTCATGGCGGGATAGTTGGCCCGGCAGATCAGCGTGGTCGCCTGGCGCTCCTGTGTCACCAGGCCGGTGTCGACCAGCCGCTTGAGGTGATGCGACAGCGTCGAGGCAGCGATGCCCAATCTGTCCTGGATACGCCCGACCGGCAGCCCCTCATCGCCCGCCCGCACCAGCGTCCGATAGAGCTGCAACCGCGTCGGGCTGCCGAGGGCTTCAAGTTGCGAGGCTGCTTTTTCGAGTTTCATGGAAATAAGCTATTTCCAGAATCGCTGCACGTCAAGAGAATTTCGACAAAGATCGAAATAAGACGATATCTAGCCGACGCGCTTGCCGCTGGCGTCGATGACCACCTCGCCGTCCTCCTTGGTGAACGGGCCGATATCCGGATTGGGCAGGATATCGAGCACGGCTTCGGAGGGTCGGGCGAGCATGGTGCCGAGCGGCGTCACCACGATCGGCCGGTTGATCAGGATCGGATGCGCCAGCATGAAATCGAGGATCTCGTCGTCGCTCCACTTCGGGTCGCCCAGGCCAAGTTCGGCATAGGGCGTGCCCTTTTCGCGCAGCAATTGGCGCGGCGTCATGCCCATCGCTGCGATCAGCTCGACGAGCTTTTCGCGCGACGGCGGATTTTTTAGATATTCGACCACCTCAGGCTCCTCGCCGGACTGCCTGATGATGGCCAGCGTGTTGCGCGAGGTGCCGCAATCGGGGTTGTGGTAGATGGTGACGGTCATTGCGCGGCCTTCATCTGTCCGATCTGTTTTGGTTCGGCGAGCAGCCACCCTGCAAAGGCCATGGCGAGCAATCGCTTTAGACCTAAATTTGAATCAGCCCCTTACTTCACGGGTTTGCGCCGCCCCATGCCTGCTTGCTGGCGTCGTTGTAGACGGAGCGAGGGACCCTGCCTTCGACAATTTCGCAAAGCGCCAACGTTGCAAGCATAGCGCCAGCGTTGCGGCCGGGTCTATCTCTCCGTTTATGGCAGGGCTATCGCAGATGGAAAGCGGAGGCTTTCGCTCTACGAAGGACCCCCACCCCTAACCCTCCCCACAAGGGGGAGGGAGACTTCCGTCGGCGCCGACCTCGGCAAATTGCCTGCTTTTCGGCGCACGCGGCAGCGTTCCCTCCCCCCTTGTGGCAGGGCTATCGCATATGAGTGATGGCATTGATGAGATAGTCGTCGTTCCAGGCGCATTTCTTGATGCGATGGCTGATGGGAACTTTGGCAGCATCGGCGGC
>NZ_JAMYLZ010000038.1:0-55083 GCF_040318315.1 Mesorhizobium sp. M1227 | reverse complement strand
CCCTTCCCATCCTCAAGCGC
This sequence comes from Mesorhizobium sp. M1227, assembly GCF_040318315.1. NCBI lineage: Bacteria > Pseudomonadati > Pseudomonadota > Alphaproteobacteria > Hyphomicrobiales > Phyllobacteriaceae > Mesorhizobium > Mesorhizobium sp. M1227. The sequence goes on along the minus strand of NZ_JAMYLZ010000038.1, from coordinate 55,063 downwards.
CACAATGCCCAGCAGCTCAGGCAGATCGAACGTCAAATGGCTGCTGTCGAAAAGGAGATCACGGCGCTCATCCAGTCCGATCCCGATCTCTCCCGTCGCTTCGCTATCCTCGTCTCGATCCCGGGCGTCTCGGCAATCACCGCCTTCGCGCTTCTCATCGAAATGCCCGAACTCGGCACGCTCGGTCAGGGTCAGGCTGCTTCCCTCGCAGGCCTCGCTCCCGTCGCACGACAGTCCGGCAACTGGATCGGCCGCGCCTTCATCCGCGGCGGGCGAGCCAATGTCCGACAGGCACTCTACATGCCCGCCCTCGTCGCCATGCGCTTCAATCCCGATCTAAAGGCAAAATACCACCAGCTCACGGCCGACGGCAAAGCCTCAAAACTCGCCATCACAGCCATCATGCGAAAGCTCATCATCCTCGCAAACGCACTACTCAGGGACAATCGGACCTGGACACCATCTGTCCCTTGACCAACACGGATACTCTAGAAATCGCGCAGGTGCTCGGCGTCTCGTCCGGACGAAGGCCTGGCCGACAGGACGGCGGCGACGACCGAAGCGGCGACAAGGCCGAGCACGACCCCAAGATAACCCCAGGGGATCGACAGCGCCTCGGGCGGAGGGTCGAACACGCCAGTCAACAGCTTCACCAACATCCACGCCGTCAGGAACCCCGACAGCAGACCGAATGCGAAACCACCGACGAGGATGAGGAGGCCTTCGCCCCACAGGAAGGCCGCCAATTGCCGGGGCTTGGCGCCGATGGCGCTCAGTATGGCGAAGTTCCTGCGGCGCTCGATGAACCCCAATGCCAGCATCAGGCCGGCGGCGGCAGCCGCCATGACCACAGAAAACCCCAGTTCGATCGTGGTCAGCCCGCCGAGGTCGACCGCCGTCAGGCTCGAGCCGATGAGATGAGCGGCTTGTGCGATGTCGGCAACCTTCAGCGACGGATCGAAGGAAAGCACCGAAACGGCCTGTCGTGCCAGCGCTGACGGATCGGCCTTTGCCCGCATCAGGACGTATTCGGATGCATCCGACCCGGTCATGCGGCCCACGTAGGCGGCGTTGGCGACGAGGAAGGAGTCCTTCGGCGCGGTCGGAAACTCACGCACAACACCAATGAACCTGAAGGCGATGGGATGGTACTGGTGATCCTTTGCATCCATGAGCCGAAGATTGATCGTATCGCCTTGCTGGAGCTGGAAGTCTTGCACGGTCTCTTCCGACACCAGAACACCGTTGGGAGTCAGGGTGAGCTGGTCGAGCATGCTGGCCGCGCTGGCGCCGCTGAAATAGGCATCGGAAAGGCTCGTTGCGCGTTCGATGCGCATGGGGTCGATGCCATAGAGATCCTGCAGGTCGGCGCCGACATAGGCGAAACGGTGCTGCATGGGCTCTGCCGCTGCCGCCTCGGGCAGTGCGGCCAGCGCTGCCAGATGTGTCCCGGCCGGCCTGCCCGATGTGCCGAAGACGGTGACGTCGGAACCATTGGTCAATTCCGCGTCGATGCGCGCCTGTGCGTTGTAGGTGGTGTTGAAGATCGCGGTCGACGTGGCGAAGGAGATCGCCAGCGCGGTCATGGCGATGCCGACGGTCAGGCGTCCCGATTGCCGAGACAGCGCCGCCGATACGACGTTCGCGAGAGGCCCGGCGACTGGCGCGATGATCGCCCGAAGGCCCGCGCCGTTGCGCGCGATGATAGTGCCCGACAGCCGCACGGTCAGCAGCGCCATGCCCAGCCAGAACAGCGCCGGTGCGATGAACGCCTTGTAGTCCACCGAGGTTGCGGCGACGCCTTCGGGTGCCAGCACGATCTGGTATCCGGTGCTCGCCGACTGCCAGAAGAAGAGCCCGGCTGCCGCGAGCAAAAGCATGTCCAGCCATAGGCGCTGCCAGACCGGCGTCCCCGAGCGGCTGACGGCACGCCGCGCGGCACTGACAGTCGCCCAGCGCGCGTCACGCCAGGCAGGAAACAGAAAGGCGACGAAACCGACGAGCAGCCCGAACAAGGCGACAAGAAGCAGTGTCGGACCGCTCGTGCTCGCCGTTACATGCTGGCCCGAAGCGATGCGGCCGAAGAGCAACGCCGCGGCTATGCCAAGCGCGGTTCCGCCGACAGCGGCGATCGCGGCCTCGGCTGCCGACAGGGACAGGATTGTCCTTGTCGTGGCGCCGCGGACGCGCAGCAGCGCCTGCTCCATCCGCCGGCGCGCCGCACCGGACGATGTGACCGCAAAGGTGAGCGCAATGGCCAGCGCAATGCCGGGCAGCCCGAGAAACAGGAACAGCACGGAGGCGTAAAGTGCGTCCTCGCGGACTGCTCCGAGGCGGGAGCCGAGATTGTCGGCGACCAGAGCCTGACCCACGGTCCGCGCCTCGAGGTTGCGCTTTGCACTGGTGACGAATGTATAGGCCGTGACAGGATCGGTGGGCAGCGCCTCATGGGCGAGCCGAACATGCCATTGCAGCCTGGTGGTGTCGGGGCGCATTTTCTGCTGCGGGTCGAACAATTGCTGCCAGTCCTGCCGTGACAGCACAAGCACATTGTCAGGCGGCGCCTGCGGAGCAGCCTGGGGCGGCAGGCCTACCGCCTGGAACAGCGAATCGGCGTCGGGAAGGTCGATCACGCCGGCAACTTTCACTTCTGCCGGGGGCAGCCCGATTCGCTTGATCGACACCGTGTCGCCGGGGCCGACATGTAGGTTGGCCGCCGTCTGCTGGGCAATGAGAACACCGTCGGTCTTGCCGGAAAGCGGCCGGACTTCGGCCGGAAAGGCCCGGGAATAGCCGCTATCGAAGGCGATGACCTGTCCCGGTCCGGTGGTCTGCGTGGTGCCGCCGGTCTGGGCCTCGAAACCGGCGACATCCGCATAGCGGACCTGGTAAACGGCCTTGACCGGCGTGGCTTCGCTCACCGCCTTACCGATCAAGTCCGGATCGGCACCGGAAATCACCTGGACCTGCCAGTCGATCGGCACGGCCGATATGGCGCGAGCCGTCATAGAGGAGCTGGCGCTGGCGAGAAAAAGCGCCATCGCCGCGAGAAGCGCTACGCTGAGCGCGACGCCCGCCATCGAGCCGGCGATACGAACGAAACGACGGGCGAGTATGCCCCGAAACCAAAGCAAAAGCATCATGCTGTGACGTTCCACGGCCGACCGGTGACCAGCCGGCCGTGATCCATTGTCCAGCGCGTTGCCATGCGAGCCGCGACCGCTTCGTCATGCGTCGCCACGACCAGCGCCACGCCGGTGTCCTCCAGCCGGTCCAGCACGGCGTCGAAGAAGAATTGCGCCGTCCGGCTGTCGAGCTGCCCGGTTGGCTCGTCGGCAAGAACGAGTTTCGGTCCTGTGGCCAGCGCCCGGGCCATGGCAATGCGCTGCGACTGTCCGCCGGACAATTCCTCCGGCAGTTTGTCGCCAAGCTCGCCGAGGCCAAACGACTCCAGCAGTGCTGCCGCGGTTTCATCCGCGGCGCTTTCGCCGGCCAGCACCATTGGCAGGCCGACATTCTGAGCCGCCGTAAGGGCGGGAAACAGGCTGGGCGACTGGAACACGAATCCGACCTGACGCGGCCGCAGTTCCTCGAACGGGCCGAGCCCGGGCCATTCAATGGTGCCGGTCGTCGGTCTGTCCAGCCCGCCAAGAATATGCAGCAGCGTTGTCTTGCCGCTGCCGGAAGGCCCGACCAAGGCAATGCGCGCGCCCGCCGCGATCTCGCAGTCGACATCGCGCAAAACGGTGATCCGGCCGGCGTTCCCATCATGAAAGTCGCGGCCAAGACCTTTGCCGACAACTAGCGTCCTACTCACCCTCGATCCTCCCGTCTCTCAGACGGATGATCCGGTCGGCTCTTTGCGCCAGCGCTTTGCTGTGGGTTGCGAGCAGCGTCACCAGTCCGGCTTCGCGTCTGGCCTCGAACTGCTCGATCAGCCCTGATTCAGTGTCGCGGTCGACCTCCGCGGTCGGCTCATCGGCAACCAGAATGGGGGGATCCGCGGCCAGCGCCACGGCAAGGCCGGCGCGCGCCGTCTCGCCGCCCGAAAGCTCGGTTGGAAATGCATTTCCGCGATGCGACAGGCCGACGCTTTCCAGCAGGGCGCCAATTCGTTTCTCGTCCTGCTTTCCCGCCAGCAGCATCTGCAAACGGATGTTCTGCTCGACGCTCAGGTGGCCAAACAGGTTGCCGGACTGTAGGAGGATGCCGAAATTGGCGATGCGAATGCGCGTGCGCTCGGCCTCCGATCGTCGGGTCAGGCGCAGGCCGGCCACCTCGACATGACCACCATCCGGCTCGTCCAGCCCGGTTACGCAGGCCAGCAAGGTGGACTTGCCGCTGCCGGACGGCCCGGTCAGGGCGACGATCTCACCGGGCGACATCTGAAAACTTACACCGCGCAGTGCAGCCGTCTCGTCGTCGCCGATGTGATAGAACCGATAGAGTTCGTGCGCGTCCAGCGCGTGCATCTCACTTCCACCGCAACGAGTTGGACATCAACTGCCACTGGTCGACATTGTCGGCGCCCTTTGGCGCATAGAGTTCGAGCGTGACGAGCTTGCCGTCCTTGAAATAGAGGTAGCGCTCATTTTCCAGGCGGACCTGCCTGTTGGTCACCGCGTTCGGTTCGGAGTTGGACGTGTAGACGATGCGGATTGCCGGCCCCGCCGGCAGCTTGACCTGCTTGACCGCCGTAACCCGGACTGCTCGACCGGTGGATTGCAGCTTCGGAACATAGTCCGCCTTGACGCTGTCGACGGTTGGCGCGGCGTCCGCCTTCGCCACGGAGACAACGACGCCGTCGAGCTTGTCGACGAAGCTGGCGCCGTCGGCATGATCCGAGCGCGCCCAGCCCTCCGGCACCTTCATGGTGAAACCTTGCGGCGAGGCATAGTCGATGAAGACCTGCGTATCGGGAATGTCCCCAGGAGGGTTCTTTTCCGCGGGGACGACCTTCTCGGCCGCTAACGCCGGCAGATTTGCGAAACCTGGAATGAGCGCGCCGGCAGCGCCCAGACATGCCGCGACAGTAAGCATCGGCAGGATCCGGCTGATTTTTCGATGAGCGGACATCATTTGAGCGGCCTTTCGAGTTGGCACGGCGGATGCGCTCACTATCGCGCATCAAGCTTACAGGCATGTCGCCTGGTTCATACGGATTGGTAAGCTTGGAGGGCAGTGGCTAGCCAGCCGATGATTTAGCAGCGGGGAAACTGACCACCACCGCGAGGCCTGGATGACGGTCCTCCAGGGCAATGGATGCGCCGTGCAGATCGGCTATGGCGCGCACCAGGCTAAGCCCAAGGCCGCTGCCGGGCGTCGAGCGGCTGTTGTCGAGCCGGTAGAGCCGTTGGAACACTTTTTCACGCTCCTCAATAGGAATCCCCGGGCCGTCGTCGCCGACTTTCGCAACAATGCGGTCGTCCTGCCGGGTCACCGACAATTCGATGACGGTGCCTGCCGGGCAATGCCGCAAGGCGTTCTCCACCAGATTGGCGAACATCTGCGTCAACAATTCCCAATCGCCTTGGATCTGACATTGTGCGCCTTGAAAGATCTTTGCCGTCAGCGACTTTCCGTCATCCTCGGCAACGTCCGCATAGATTTCGGCAATGCTCTCAACGACGCCATTGACGTCCAGATCGATGAAGCGCGCCTTGCGTGCTCCAGCCTCGATCTGGGCGATGCGCAGCAAGGCATCGAACGTCTCATTGATCTGGAGCCCTTCCGCCCGGGCGTCCGCCAAATCATCGGAAACCGCTTCGCCCAAAGCGGTCTTGTCGGCGGCGGCTTCCAAAATCATCTGCAGGCGGTTCAGCGGCGTCTTCAAATCATGCGCGATGTTGGCGCTGACCTGCTTCATGCCTTCGACCAGCGCCGACAGCCGGTCGAGCGCAGCGTTGACCTGTGCGGAAACCCCGTCAATATCGTCGCCGTTGCCAACCAGGGGAATGCGGGCGTCAAGCCGCCCATGCGACACGTCGACCATAGTGGCGGCGATACCGTCGAGGCGGCGCTGGACACGCGAGGCCAGCAAGGCGCCGCCGGCCACCGCCAGACCGGTGATGATGAGGGTTCCCCAGCCGAAGCTCATCAGCACAATGCTTTCCAGCTCTTCGGTCTCGGAAAGGCTGAAAGCGACCGTCAGACTGTTTCCGCCAACCGAACCGGACCAGGCCCTATAGACGGTGTCGGCTGGCACGCCGGGCATGGTGGCCTCAAACATCGAGAAGCCGTCGGGAAGGTCCGCCGCGGTAAAGTTGCCGGCAAGATGATTGCCGGCCGGACCGGTCAGCGAGAACAGCTGCTCTTTCTTGGTTGAGAGCGCCGCGTGGCTGTCGACCGTGGCAACCAGATCCTCCAGGTCGCTTTCGGCATAAGTTACCGCCACCACGGAATAGGTCTCTTTGATGGATTCGTCGAGCCGCTGGGCAAGGTCGGCGCTCATCAGCTGATAGACGATGGCGCCCGACAGGATAAAGGCAAGCACGAACAGGAAGCCGAAGGTCAATGCAAGCCGGAAAGGCGTGCTGCGCAGCAGGCTGGGGCCCGATCCATCCCGGTAGAAACGGGATGGGACTCTATCTTCTTGTTTGGCCATGATCTTTTCCAACAACCGGGCCCACTTTTTGGGATCATGGTCTAGATAGGCGCATGCAGACTGTAGCCGGTGTTGCGGACCGTATGGATAAGCTGGGTTTCGAACGGCTTGTCGATCTTGGTCCTCAGCCGGCTGATATGGGTTTCGACGACGCTCGTCTTGGGATCGAAATGGAAATCCCAGACGCGTTCCAGCAGCATGGTCCGGGTGATGACGCGGCCTTCGCCACGCATCAGCACTTCGAGCAGGCTGAATTCCCGCGGCTGCAGGTCGATCACATGCCCCTGCCTGGTGACGCGGCGCATGATCAGATCCATTTCGAGATCGGCGACCCGCAATGCGGTCTTCTGCTCCTGCGCCGGCGGCCGGCGGCCAAGGGCGTTGATGCGGGCGAGCAGCTCGGAAAAGGCGAAAGGCTTGACGAGATAGTCGTCGCCGCCGGCCTCCAGTCCTTCGACCCGGTCATCGACGCCACCGACCGAGGTCAAAAAGATCGCCGGCGTTCGCACCCCGGCGGCACGCACCGCCTTGATCATCGACAGGCCGTCCAGGCCGGGGATCATCCGATCCGCTATGATCACGTCATAGGCGTCGCGTGTCGCGGCAAACAGCGCGTCATGCCCGTTGCGCAGCAGATCGCAGACATGCCCGGCTTCGCTCAGTCCCTTGACGACGTAGTCGGCCGTCCGTGGGTCATCCTCAACAAGGAGAAGTCGCATCTCTGTTCCGGTCTGTTGCCGAGGCTTTGTCAGTGCGGCATGCTAGCACCGGCGGCGGTCCGTTCCTAGAATATCCGCCAGCGCCTGGTGGCTCGTCGTCGTTGCACATGCCCACAGTGTCATCCGACCGGATCGCGCGCAGGAACAAGCATCCTGCGCAGCACGGCGTCTTTCAGAATAAAATGATGGAAGAGTGCCGCACTGGCATGAATGCAGATCAGGACGATGAACACCGGCTTTGCCCAGGCATGGATATCGCCCATCCAGCCCCAGAGATGAAAGGCCAGAAGCCCGGAAACAGGAACAGCGACGAGAAAGCCGTAGAACAGTGCATGCGTTGCGCGTGAGGCGAAAGCCATCCATTTCGGCATTGTCGATTGCGGCTTGGGCGCACCGACAAAGAGGCGGACGGCCAGTCGCACGAACACCAGCAACAGGATCGCCAGGCCGACCCAGTAATGGGCGGACCCCATGGTCTGCTCGTAGGTTGACAGTCGGCGTCCTGCCGCTGCCGCATCGACGTAGGTTGTCATGTTTTCCCCGAACAGGAGCTGGAACAGGACAAGCGCCGCTATCGTCCAATGCAGGCTAATTTGGAGGCCGCTATAACCGGATTTCTTGGAGTTCATTCTTCTGTCCATGAGGTGAGCGCGATAGCTGCCCATAGCAACCCACGGCAGGGATCCGTGACGTTTTGGCGCGTTCTCGTCGCGTCAGGCGGGTGTGCAGATGCTTGATTCCTACTCCGATTCAAGCAGGATTTTGTCGGCCTCGTCGGTGTCCTTCTTCAGGCTCATGTAGAGAACCAGGGCGATGATGCAGCCAAGGAAGAGGATGCTGGTCAAGGTGGTGCCAAAGCCTAGGCCGCCATATTCGACCGGCTGCGAGAGCAGGTCGCCGAATGAAGCGCCCAGCGGCCGCGTCAGGATGTAGGCGAGCCAGAAGGCAAGGATGCCGTCCAGTTTGAGAACATAATGGGCAAAGGCGATCAGCGCGATGACGCCGCCAAACAACAGGCCGGTGGTGAGGTAGCCCATGTCGAACTTTTCGGCGACCAGATCGCCTGCCGCGGTGCCCAGCGAGAAGGTGAACAGTATCGCCAACCAGTAGAAGATCTCACGCCTGGTGGTGAAGATCGTGTGGATGGACAGGGTCCTCTCGCTGGCGTACCAGACCGCGAATGTTGCGGCGAGCGCGATGCTGAATGCAATCGTCGTCGTTTCAAGCCGCACCCCGAAATTGTCGACGAGATTGTCGGTGATCAGCGTGCCGACAACGCTGATCAGCACGACCGCCAGCCAGTAGGCCCATGGCACATAACGTTTCTGCGCGAATTGAAGGATGAGCGCGACAATCAGGATGCCGGTCATGATCAGCGACGTAACGGTGAGCCCGAGGCCGAGATTGACGGCGAGATAGTCGGCCGCCGTCTCGCCCATGGTCACCGCCAAGAGCTTGATCAGCCAGAAATCGACGGTGACATCGGGAACCCGGTTAAGAGCAGGCGCGACCCATCGGGCGGCTGGCGAGAGCATGGCTGTATCCCTGTCGTTGATGGAGAAGGTAGGGTCGACTTACTTGCCCAGGATTTTCATGGCCTGAGCGAAGAAGTCGTCGGCGCGCTTGTCGTCGTCGGCGTTGCAGCGCTCGATTCCCTTGGTCTCCAGCTCGGAAACCTTGGTCTTGTCCGTATCGCTGAGTTTCGCCGTTGCTTCTGCTGCCCTCAGATCCTTGAGCGAGGTTTCGCAAGGGGTCGTGGCTGCGGATGCTGATAAAATCGGGTTGGCGATGGCAACTGTACCGAGCGCGAGGGCGAGAACCAGTCTGTTCATGTGATATCTTCCCTATTTGGGGCCGGGGTTCCGGCAGTGTCGATCAAGCTCTGGCCAGTCGACCGGCAGCAGCGACTACCGGGCAGCAGCGACCATAGGGAGGCGAGTTCGCCGGCATCTGTCCGGTGGTTTACTTTTTTGTAAGAATTCGAGAAAACCCGTCGATTGCCTCGCCATCAGGCGGCGGAAAGAGTAGCTGGTTACGCGCAACGACACTTCGGCCCACCCATAGACTTGCCAGAGCCGCGGGAAACCAATGACCTACGCCTCCCTCAAACCTTCACCAAAGGCATTCGACCAGCACAAGCGCTTCATCGTTCTCCAGGTAGCGGCCGTCCTGGCCATAGCGCTGCTGCTGTTTGTCAAGCCGTTCCTGAGCGAAGGGTCGAGCGGACACGAGTTCGTCGAACTGCTGGGCGGCCTCCTCATCCTCATTTGTGTCGGTGGCCGTCTGTGGAGCATTCTCTATGTCGGCGGCAAAAAGAACGAAGAGTTGATTTCCGCCGGGCCATTTTCGATGACCCAGAACCCGCTCTACTTCTTCTCAACGATCGGCGCGGTGGGCATTGGGCTGATATATGGATCCGTCGTGGTGGCCGTGGCACTTGGCCTAGCCAGTTTCGTCGTTTTTCGGGTGACGGCGCGCAAGGAAGCTGAATTCCTGCTGGGAAAGTTTGGCCCCGCTTATCTGGCGTATGCGGAGCGAACGCCGCGCTTCTGGCCGAACCCGCTGTTGTTTGCCGACCAGGCCGAACGACAGTTCTCAACGCATGCCTTGAAGCGAACATTCTATGACGGGCTTTATTTCCTCGCCCTTTTTCCGGTGATCGAAACGGTCGAGCATTTTAGGAATGGCGGCTTCCTGCCGACACTGTTCACCCTCTATTGATCAATGCATAAATCTGCTGCCATTCGCCCACGCTCGTCGCTATCAACTGGGACAGTAGCGACCGTTTTCGCTAAAGACATAAGAGCATCGACTGATTTTCGGCACTTGGCGCAATACAGACCGGGAATTTGCGATATCGGATGGTCATTTACCGGAAGGGCACTAGCGGGACGGCGGCCAACGGAAAACCCATCTCCCAACATTGGCCAAAACATTTTCGCCGGACCCCTTTGTAGACGCACTCTTTCGCGATGTGGCTGTCGGCCGTTGAGACGGATTGCATTGAATGCGTATTTTACTTGCTGAAGACAATCGCGAATTGTCGACATGGCTTGCCCGCCTGCTGCGGCGCGATCATTACGTGATCGACTGCGTCTATCGCGGCGACGATGCCGACCTCGCACTCGCCAGTCAGGACTATGCGCTGGTCATCCTCGATCTGGCCTTGCCGCATCTTGATGGCATCGAGATCTTGCGGCGGCTGCGAAGTCGCGGCAGCACAACGCCCGTCATCATTCTCACCGCCAACGATGCCGTATCGAGCCGGGTGCGTGGCCTCGACAGTGGCGCCGACGACTATCTGGTCAAACCGTTCAACGTCGATGAATTCGAGGCGCGCGTCCGCGCGCAGCTGCGGCGTGGTCGGGCAAACTTCGACCCGATGGTGCGGTTCGGCACGCTCGCCTTCGACACGCAGGCACGTGCCTTCACCCTCGGCGAAAGCCCGCTTCACTTGACCGCTCGCGAACATGCCGTGCTTGAAACGCTGATCATGCGCGCCGGTCGGCCGGTCCAGAAGACTATGCTCGCCGAGAGTATCTTCGGCTTCGACGACGAGACAAATCCGAACGCCCTGGAAATCTGCGTTCACCGCGTCAGGAAGAAGCTGGAGGGCAGCGGCATGGCGATCACCACTCTTCGCGGTCTCGGCTACGCCTTGCGAATCGACGATGGCCACTAGAAGCCTCCAGCGTGAACTGCTCGCCTGGCTCGTCGTGCCACTGACGGCCGTCGTCTCGTTCAACGTGTGGACGACCTACAAGAATGCGGAGGAAACCGCCAATCTGATCACCGATCGAACCCTTCTGGCATCGGCTCGGGTAATCGCGGAAAACATTCGCGAAAACGACGGCGTGCTGGAAGCGCCGATCCCGCCGGCTGCGCTGGAAATGTTCGCATCCGATCAGCCCGACCGCGTCGTCTACCGCGTGACGACACCACGTGGCCAAGTCATTGCCGGCTATCCCGATGTCATCGCACCGCCTGGCCAACCCGCCGATCTCAATCCGGTCTATTTCGAAACGACGTTTCGCGACCAGCCTGTCCATGCGGTTGCCATTGCCCAGCCCATGGTCAGCAAGCAGAACCCGGGCAATGCAATGGTGGCGGTCGGTCAGACGTTGAGGGGGCACGACAAGCTGATGACCGGCCTATGGCTCAAGGCGCTGCGCGACCAGGTGCTGCTCGTCGCGGCTGCCGGCCTGCTCGGCGTTTTCGGGCTGCGCCGTGGCTTGGCGCCGATCCTGCGCCTTCGCAACGATGTGATGGAGCGCGATCCGGCGGAACTGAAGCCTTTCGCCGCCGACACTGTCCAGAGCGAATTGCGCCCGCTTGTCGAAGCGCTGAACGAGGCCTTCAACCGCATCCAGCGCCAGATGGCCACGCAGAGGCGCTTCGTCGCCAACGCCGCGCACCAGTTGCGGACGCCGCTGGCGCTGTTGAAGACGCAGGTCAGCGTCGGCCTGCGCGAACGCGATATCGGCACCAAGGATGAAATTCTGGCCGCGGTCGACATGTCTGTCGATGGCATGGCGCGGCTGTCGAACCAGCTTCTTTCACTTGCCCGCGCCGAGCAGGGTAGCTCTTCGCTGATGAAATCCAGCGTCGATTTCAGCGCCGTGGCCAGGGATGCTCTCGAGGGGTTGGCGCAGGCAGCGCTGTCGCGCAACATCGACCTCGGATTCGAGTCCGAGGGAGATGATCTCATCGTGTGGGGACATCCGACCTTGCTTCGCGAACTTGTCGTCAACGTGGTCGACAACGCCCTGCGCTACACCCCACAAGGCGGCTCGGTCACCGCAAGGATCGGCCGCGATGCGAGCTGGATCGTGCTGCAGGTGGAAGATACGGGACCGGGCATTGCCGAAGGCGACAAGGAAAAGGTGTTCGAGCGCTTTTATAGAGGGTCCGAACCGGACAGCGAAGGCACCGGCTTGGGTCTCGCCATCGTGCGCGAGATTGTCTCGTCGCATGACGGCGAGATCGCGCTCGCCAACCGCAAGCCGCTGCCCGGATTGAGCGCCCAAGCCAAGCTGCCCGCCTACCAGGCAGCCCAAGCCTGATTCAGCTTCCCGACTTGGTTCAGGTCATTGCGTCTCGTGCAGGGGCTGCGGACGCCATTTCGCCAGCCGGTCCTCGACCATCGTCATCAGATATTCCGCACCGAGCGCCACCACCATGACGATGACGATCGCGGCATACATGCCGGCCGCGTCAAAGGAGCCCTTGGCGATGTTGATAAGCAGGCCGATGCCGTAGCGCGAGCCGACGAACTCGCCGACGATGGCGCCGATTATGGCAAAGCCGAAGCTGACATGCAGGCTGGCGAAGATCCAGCTCATCGCCGACGGCACGATCACCGAGCGTGTCAATTGCCAGTCGGAAGCGCCAAGGATACGGGCGTTGGCGATCATCGCCCGGTCGGCTTCGCGCACGCCCTGGAAGGCGTTATGAAAGACCACGAAGAAAACCATGACGAAGGCGAGCGCCACTTTCGAGGCCAGCCCCAGGCCCAGGATCATGATGAAGATCGGCGCCAATACCACGCGAGGAATGGAATTGATCACCTTGATGTAGATGGAAAAGATATCCGCGGCCATGCGGTTGCGGCCAAGAGCGACGCCGATGATGATGCCGGTAACCGAACCGGTCACGAAGCCGATTGTGGCTTCCTCAATGGTGACATAAAGATGGTACCAGAGCGGTCCTTCCGACGTTCCTTCCGTCGTCCATTCGTAGAGCCTGGCCGCGATCGTGCTCGGCATCGCGTAGAAGAACGGATCGATCCAGGCGAGGCGGCCGGCGATTTCCCACAAGGACAGGAAGATGACGAGGATGGCAATCCGCCAGAAGATTACCGTGCGGCGGCGGTGCTTCGCCGCCTTTGCGGCGGCGGCTTCGATTTCGGCGTCAGAGGTTCCTGGCCTGAAGCTTCCGGCGCTGACGTCGATGGCAGCATCAGTCATAATGTTCTCCTTCAGGCCGCGGCCCGCGCATAGCTGGTCTCGACCTCTTCCTTGAGATCGGCCCAGATTGTGCGCGAATAATTGATGAAGCTCTGCTCGTAACGGATATCGGCGACGACGCGCGGTCGCGGCAGATCGATGGTGTAGACCGACTTCACTGTCGCCGGACCAGCAGTCAGCACATAGACCTTGTCGGCCAGGGCGATCGCCTCCTCCAGATCGTGGGTGACGAAGACCACCGAGGCCTTGGCCTGCGACCACAGCCGCAGCAGCTCTTCATGCATGAGCACGCGTGTCTGCACGTCGAGTGCGGAGAACGGCTCGTCCATGAGCAGAATCTCGGGGCCGTTGATGAAGGTCTGGGCGAGCGCCACGCGCTTGCGCATGCCGCCCGAAAGCTGGTGCGGATAATGCTGCTCGAACCGTGACAGGCCGACGCGCGCCAGCCAGTCGCGCGCCGCGGCCATGGCCGTCGACCTCGGCCTGCCGCGAAACAGCGGGCCCGCCATGACGTTCTCGATCACCGTGCGCCAGGGAAACAGGGCGTCGCTCTGGAAAACGAAGCCGATGCGTGGGTCTATTCCCTTGACTGGGCCGCCCATGACGCGAACCTCGCCGGCGCTTGGGGCTGCCAGACCGGTGATCAGGTTGAGGCTGGTCGACTTTCCGCAGCCGGTCGGGCCGACGACGGCGACGAATTCGCCACGCTCGACCGTCATGGTGAAGTCGCGCAACGCGGTCAGCGATTTGCCGGTGGGGGAGAGGAAGCGGCGGCTGACATTGATCAGCTCGATCGCCGGAACGGTTTTTTCGGCAGCCATGATAAAGATACTCCAAGGCCCAGCGGTCGCCGCGCGGGAGATCGCCGGACGCAGAAACAGGATGGATCCGGCGCGAGGCTCGCGCCGGCGATGTCGGCTATTTCACGTTCTTGACGAACTCGGTGGTGTAGGTCTTCGACAGGTCGATCTGCTTGCCCTGCAGGTCCTTCTTGAAGGCCGAGAGCACGGTTAGCACCGTTTCCGGGCCGCCTTCCGGCATGACGCCGTCGGCGGTGAACATTGCTTTGCCGGCGTCCAGCGCCTTCACATAGCCTTCCTTGTCGCCGACATAGTAGTCCTTCGGCATCTTTTCGGCGATCTCGGCGCCGCTATGGGTGTTGATGAACTTCAGTGTCTTGACGAAGGCATTGGCCAGCTTCTGCACCGTCTCCTTGTGGGCGTCGACCCAGTCCGTTTGCATGTAGAGGGAAGCAGCCGGATAGGTGCCGCCGAGCGCGGCTTTGGTAGCTTCCATCGTACGCATGTCGACAAGAATGGAAGCTTCGCCGGTCTTCAGAAGCCGGGTGATCGTCGGTTCGGTCGTCATGCCGGCCTGAATCTTGTCCTGCTGCATAGCGGCGATGAAGGTGTTGCCGGCGCCGACCGGAACCGAAGTGAATTCACCGAGCTTCAAGCCGTTCTTGACGGCAAGATATTCCGTCAGGAAGTTTGTCGAGGAGCCGAGGCCAGTCACGCCAAGGCTCATTCCCTTGAAGTCGGCGGGCGATTTGATCTCAGGATGCTTTGTGGAAACGAGTTCGACTTCTCCGGGCGCCTGGCTGAACTGGACAACGGATTCGACGAATTTGCCCTTCGCCTGCAGATCGATGCTGTGGTCGTAGAAACCGACCACCGCCTGCACGGCCCCGGCCAGCATCTCGTTCTCGGCATCGACGCCGGCCGGCTCGTTCAGCAATTCGACATCGAGACCTTCGTCCTTGAAGTAGCCGAGCGCTTCCGCCAGCTTGGCGGGCAGATAGATCTGCTTCTCGTAGCCGCCCACCATGATGGAGATCTTATCGTCGGCGCGAGCCGATGGCGCGGACAGGGCTATGGTGGCGACGAGTGCAATTGTAGCGGCTGAATCAAGCAGTGTTCGCTTAAGCAACATGGCCTCTTCCCTTGTTCGTTTCCCGCGTCCCTCTCTTCTCCCATCGCTTTTGCGACATTGCGAGGACGCGGGGCATAGTTATGGCATCAACCTTTCATCAACCTGTCAAACGGGAACGCGAACGGCTTCAAGGTTTGGACTTCTGCCGCACCTGTGCAGCGCGGCGAACGCTGTGCAACAGGATGGCGAGGCAACCAATCAGCAACAGGGCAGCGCCGAGCAGCGGGGGCAGCGCCAGCAGCTTTACAGCCGCCGCGATGACTGCCACCAGAACCAGCGCCAGCAGCGCCAGACTGCCGTCATCGACGAACATGCCAAAGCATTCCTTGGCTGCGAGCCGAATGACGTTCATCGGGCGAGCTCTCCGGTGAGTGTGGGGTAGGTGCTGCGCAGCCAGCGCACCATGGCAAACGACGCCAGCGCGACGATAGCGAAAATGGCGAGCAAAGCGAGATCGGCGCCCGGCCAGTCGGCGCCAATCCCTTCGCCGGTCCAGAAGATGCCGAAGCTGGTCAGCATCAGCCCGACGACGAATTTGAGCGCATTCTCCGGCACCCGCGCCAGCGGCCGGTGGACCGCCAGGCCGATAAGCATCACCAGGAAGAACGCCGCCAGCGCGCCGAGGCCGGCGTAAAGCGTGTGCCCGTGTGCTGCTCCGACGGCAATGACGATGAACACCACCTCGACGCCCTCGAGGAGCACTGCCTTGAACGACGCCAGTCCAGCGAGGTAGTCGGCGCGGCGGTCGTTTGCCTGCTGGTGCAAGGCAGCGGTTTCCCTGGAGAACGCCGCCGCCTCGTCATGTATGGCGATGACGCCAACAGCGCGCAGAATGGCTTTTCGCAGCCAGCGCATGCCGAACAGGATCAGCAGCACCCCGACGACGAACTGCAGCGTGCTGATTGGTACGAGTGCCAACACTGGGCCGAACGCCAGCACCAGGGCCGTCAGCACCGCCAGCGCCAGTGCGGCGCCGGTGAGCGCCGGGCGCCAGCTGCGCGTCAGCCCGACAGCAAGCACGATGGTGAAGGCCTCGACGACCTCGACGAAGGACGCCAGGAATGCCGCCGTGACCGTCGAAAGGATGGGTGTCAGTGTCTGCATGGAGGTTTCTGTCTCGTTTGACCCAATGCTCATCGCAACCTCTAACATCCGGGATGTTGCGACGACCGTTTGAATCCGCCCATCGCGCCGCGATCAACTCGTGAATTCGCCGACCTCAACTAAGGCATGACAGGATCATCGTCAGCCCGCCGCCGCCTTGGACCTCGACGTTTTGATAGCTGCTCGTCTCATTGTTGGCACATAAGGAGCTAGAGAATTCTTGTCGCCAGCTTGTCCAGCCGGGAGTTCTCACGATAGGCCAATCGCACCATAACGGCACCTAAGACGCCCGTCACTGCGCCGCCGATTACGTCGGTCAGGTAGTGCGTCCCAATGTAAATTCTCGACCAACAAATCAGAAATGCCAGCAGGGACAGCACTAACGTCCGGCGCGGCAGAGCTTGCATCGCAAAGGCCGCAACGATTGCGATGGCTGCGGTCGCGTGATCGGATGGGAATGACCAGTCGGCGCTTGGCGCAATCAACAGGTGGGTCACACCGGCATCGTAGGGGCGGATGCGATGCACGAAAAGAAGAATGAACTGATTGATCGCCAGACCGAGCAGGAACGCCAAGCCGGCGGACAAGGCAGCATGGCGCACATGGTAGCGGTCGGCCTTTGCCCACCATTGCAGGGCAACAGCCAGCACCATCAGCGGAACGCCGATTTGTGAGACGGCGATCATTGCCTTATCAAGAAAAGGGCTGATCCCGGCTGCCGCGTTGATCCAGTGGGTTAGGGCTGCATCCATCGTTTCTCGTTTCCGCTGTTGTCGATCGCAAGGTGAATTTTGTGAAAGCAGTAGACGAACGCCGCATCCATCAGATTTTCGAGCTCAGCATCTGGCTTAAAGGGGCGCATGCCCTGATCGAATGCCTGGGCGGGATCCTGCTTTATGTAGTCACCACCGACACCATTGCCTCCTGGGTCAATACATTCACCCAAGAGGAATTGATCGAAGATCCGAACGATTTCATAGCTGGCTATCTGTCGCAGATGGCAAGCCACTTTTCCGTCGCCAGCAAGGAGTTTTATGCCTTCTACCTACTTAGCCACGGCCTGATAAAACTGCTGCTCGTTGTCGGGCTTTTGAGAGGCAAGCTGTGGTCGTATCCGGCATCGCTTGCGGCGCTGGGCGCATTTATGATCTACCAAGTCTACCGCTACTCCTACACCCATTCGTTCGGCCTGCTTGTCCTGACCGTCTTCGATGCTGTCGTCATGGTGCTGATCTGGCATGAATGGAAGGTCGTGCGGCAGCACAAGCCGGCATAACAGCGAAGTTTCTCGTCGCTCAGTTGGGAACACATCAACCTCACCGGCATCTACACTTGGGATTGAACACCACATGCCCGAAGGCTCCAGAACGCTTCGCCTGCCAGCACCAATCCGACGGGCGGCGTGATGTTCATATTTACGTCCCTCCTCCGGTGTCGCCCGGTCCTCGACGGCGTCGATGCATAGTTGCACAGCCTCCCGCCACTTAGGCCCCATCTTGGTCCACTTCATGAGTTCCTCGGCGGCACCCTCGACATTGTTGCACCCGTAGGTGCCCCAGGTCGGTCGGTTTTAGCGTACACCGGAGGGGAGAACCAACGGGTTGCCATGACACCTTCTCCTACGGGGAAAGATACATCTTGGCTTCCTTAGCGGCAGCCTCGAAGGCCTTTCGTACCACCTGAGGGTCAATCGGATCGCCCTCCAGATCTGACAGGCAGAGGGTCACCGCCTTTTGCCAGCGAGGTCCTCTCCGAGTCCACGTCTTGAGCTGCTCAAGGGCTGCCTTGGCATTGTTGCAGCCACGCCTGTCGCCGGTTTCAGTCTTCACGAACACCGGAGGGACGAACCAATGGGTTGCCATTGAGGGATAATTAGAGGGGGTGAGAATGTTTGGAAGGATGTCTGAGCTGGTGATCGACTTTGGCTCGCGCGAAGAGCCACACGACCTGCTAATCAGGAAAAAGCATACCCTCCTCCTCGGCAGCCTGCTCGAACGCGTGGCGGGCCTGCATTGGGGACACCTTACCGCTCAAGGCATCCACACAGACGCGCACCGCCTCTTGCCACCTAGGGCCACGCTTGGTCCACAAGACGAGTTCCTCAGCCGCAGCCTGAACGTGGTGGACCGCGTAGCGGAAGCCTTTATGTTCCGTCTTAACGTACACAGGGGGTGAGAACCAGAGGATTGCCATGGGTGGAATTTAGCGAACGACTTCTTCTGCGGCCAGCCTCCGGTCGGGGAGCATTTGGTGGAATTCCTGAGCGGATGTCGAAGTAATTCGCGGTCAGCCACCAGCCCTAATCAGCTTCCCCTCCTCCTCGGCAGCAGCCAGGAATGCCTTGCGGGCCTCCTCAGGTTCCATCTCGTCGGCAATAACAGTCACGCAAACGCGCACCGCGAGGTTCCAGTGAGGGCCACGGTTGGTCCACTTCAGGAGTTCATTAGCTGCTGCCACTGCGTTGTTGACGTGGTGTGTCAGGCCGGGACCTTCAGTCTTGACGGGAACCGGAGGGGAGAACCAATAGGTTACCATGGGGTCACTCTTTGCCGACCGATGAAGTCCCCTAAGCAAGTTTTGCTCATCCGACAGCGTTCGTTCTGATGATAAAGTGAGCAGCTTTCGAAGGAAACTGCGGGCAGCTTCTGACCTCTGCATTGTTCTCTCGACTTCAACCATGATTGTAGCGACCCAACTTCTGTATTTTGTCGGGAACTAATAAGATATCAACCGACGATTTCGTGTGGAATGGTGGGCTCAGGAACGTTGGTAGGAATTTCTGAGCGGGGGATCGGATAACTGGCTAGCGCGAGGACCCCCGTGCCCGCTTCGTTTCCTGCACGGTGCGCGCCCGGCGCGGTGCGGAGCGTGCATCAAATTGTTCCTGAAGGCGCGACGGTGAAGCGGCATTCGGAACGACGCACGATAGCCGCCGTAACCGCCTTCCCGAGCAGTCCCTCGCCTCGGCGGTTTACGTCCGATCCACGCCGTCTGCGAGGGCCGGAATGGCGAGGTCATCGAAGCGGCGCCATCCTACAGCGAGTTCAGCGCGGTCTGAAGGTCAGGCCGCAGCGCGGCGGCTCGATACCGGCCATAGCCGACGTTCACGAGCAGCCCGTCCTCGCACATCCGGGAGAGATGGCATCGTGGGATGGCGATGTCGGTGAGATCGCGTCCGCACCTCGCCGCGCCCTTGCGCCAGAGCAACGGCGCGATCCCGGAGTGACGGCGGCCGCCCGCCTGCAAGGCGTAGCGCTTCTGCGCGGTCACGATCAGGTTTTCGCATTTGATGCCGCTGTGGCGCGTCTCGGCGTAGGGCTACGGCGAATTCGTATTTGTCAAGATGCGATGGATGTCGCGTCTTTCGGCGACATGATTTTGTCGCGGTCGCAGGCTTTAGTCAGGCGAATAGGAACGCCCGAGCTGATTTTGCCGCGAATTCGCCCCGATCTTGAAGAGGAGTACTGACACGTATGGTCGCTAGCCGTTTTTGCCAACCCTAAGGAGAAAACGAAGTCGCCGATGATCCAGGACAAACCCACGGTAGGCGTCGTGGTCCCGATGTTTAATGCCGAGCGAACCATTGGTTCTACCCTGATTAGCATCTGCCGTCAGAATTACCAGGCATTGGACATTATCGTGGTAGACGACGGATCGACGGACGAGTCCGCATCAATCGTGGCCTCATATGCCAAGAAGGATCACCGTATACGCCTCATAGCAAATTCGAATGGCGGCGTTGCGAACGCTCGCAACAGCGGTGCGGCTTCCACCAGCGCGGAGTTTCTGGCGTTTGTCGACGCCGACGATCTTTGGGCCCCTTCCAAGATCGCACTACAGTTGCGCGCCTTGCAGGAAGGTGGCTCTTCGGCGGGCTTGGCCTATTGTTGGTTCGCGCATATCGACCAGGATGGTCGAGTATTCTCGCTGCGCCATCGGCCCGACGCCGAAGGTCATGTACTCCAGCGCCTGTGCAGACAAAATTTTGTCGGTAACGGCAGTTCGATGCTCGTACGTCGCTCCGCATTCGAGCGAGCGGGACAGTTCGATCCGTCCTTGCGGGCCAGGAACGCACAAGGCTGCGAGGATCTTCTAATGTGCCTCAACATTGCGGAAACTTATGAGTTCCGGCTCGTCCCTCAGCACCTTGTCGGCTACCGAATGACGAACCTCAACATGTCAAGCGATGTCATGCAGATGCTTCGCTCGTGTGAAATTGTCCTTGCCGAATTTCGTGAAAAGTATCCGTCATTCGGGCGCGATTTCGATGCCCACTTGGTCGACATGATCCATTGGCTTGCCACAAGAGCTTTCATTGAGGGACGGTTTTTCGCGGCCGGCGAGCTGCTGAGGAGGCTTTTTGTGACGGAGCCGGGCGTTGCGATCTCCCGCCTGCCCAATATGCTGGAAGAATATTGCAGGGCCCGACTGGTTCCTCGATGGCTCAAGATGCGCGTGAGACGAATGCGAAACGACAAGAGCGAATTTCGGCCTCTCTATAGCGAATTGAGCTGGTGAAGATGTCCGACATGCCGAGTCGGCGCGCAAATTTGTTGAGCGCAGAACTGTACAAGCTGTTTGGCCCGGATGGCTGCGCAGGTATCCGCCACGTGGATTTGGATACCCAAGTCAGTCCCGAGGATTGCGATTCTGGAATGATCGTGTTGTGGCGCGGCGGGCTTCCGGTCGGGCATTTGCTCAGAGGGAGCGACGGTGAGTGCCGCACTATGCCGATCACGGCCGCTGCAGGTCCAACGCTTACTCCACCGGTTCTGCCGAGCGCCAGCGTGGTCATATGCACACGCGACAGGCCGAAAGAATTGCGGCGCTGCCTCTCCTCGCTTCCCCAGCAAAGTGTCCCGCCGGCAGAGATCATCGTTGTCGATAACGCATCGACAGGTAGCGAAACGCGCGAGGTAGCACTCGCTGCCGGCGCAATCTACGTCCGCGAGGATCGACCTGGTCTGGACATCGCTCGCAACCGGGGCGCCCAGCGTGCATCCGCGGAAATCGTCGCCTACACTGACGATGACGTCCTGCTTCACCCGCAGTGGCTTGAGCAGCTGATCACGGCGTTCGACAGGCCTTCGACCGGCGCGGTGACAGGCCTTGTACTGCCAGCAGAACTTGCCACCGAAGCACAGCGCTATTTCGAGACGTTCTGGAGCTTCGGGCAAGGCTACAGGCCGCAATTGTTCCGCGCGGCCGACTTTGCCTCTAGCAGGCACGAAGTGTTCCCGGCATGGAAAATCGGTGCCGGTGCAAGCATGGCCTTCCGGCGCGACGTGTTTGACCGCGCGGGGCTGTTTGACGAGCGCCTTGACGTCGGCCAGGCTGGATGTTCGGGCGACTCTGAATATTGGTATCGGCTGCTTGCCAATGGATATGACTGCCGTTACCAGCCAACCTCCGTCGCATTCCATTTCCACAGGCGGACTATGGAAGGCCTGGCCAAGCAAATCTATTTCTACATGCGCGGTCACTCGGCCGCGTTGCTCGTCCAGCATGAGCGGACTGGCGTGAAGGCGAATTTGAAACAGGCTTTCAAATGGAAGCCACTCTGGTACCTCGGCAGGGTCCGCAGAAGGCTGCTTGGATGCAGGAGCGCTGAGGATCGATTCATTTGGCATGAAATCGCCGGCTATGCTTCAGGAATCCTGTTCTACCTCCGAACCAAGCGCGTGTAAGGACGACGTGGCGGACAATCCCTCGGTTTCAATCGTGGTGCCTGCGCGGAACGCGGAGCTGACACTGGCACAAGCACTCGATTGTCTCATCAATCAAGACATTACTGATTGGGAGGCGATCATCGTCGACGATGACTCGAATGATCGTACTGCCGCAATCATCGCCAGTTTTGTTGGGCGCGAGGCTCGATTTCGCACGGTGAACTCCTCTGCCCATAGCGCCGCCGGCGCGCGCAATCAGGGGATCTCGTCAGCGCGCGGACGCTGGCTAATGTTCCTGGATGCCGACGATTGGGTAGACGCCAGCTTCCTTGCCAAAATGCTGGCCGCATTGAAAAACGCTCCCGATGCAGTGGCCGCTTATTGCGGTTCTCGGCGCGTGATGCCCGATGGCGCACTCACCCCGTCGAGCATCGCCCCCGAGGTTGCGATCCAACCCTTCGAGACATTCGCGCGCCGGTGCGCCATCCGTACTCACGCGCTGCTGATCGACCGGGCGACGATCGTCGAGTTAGGCGGCTTCGATGTGTCGCTGGCCACCTGTGAGGACTGGGATTTGTGGCAGCGCGTCGCACGTCTCGGGAACCGTTGGGTGATGGTCGACGAGCCGCTCGCCTTCTATCGGGCCAGCCCCAATTCGCTCACCCGAAATTCGACGCAGATGATATCAGATGCGGAGATCGTGATTGCCCGCGGCTTTTCTGCCGACCCCAGAGTCAAACACCCAGCGTCTGCACACGCCAAGGGAGCGAACCCGTTGGACGGCCGCGCCGCTTGCGAAGCACTCGCGTGGTTCGCCTTGTGGAACGCTGCGTCGGATTGCGGCAGCGGCGGCGGCTCGATCCCCTCGCGGATCCTGCGCGCGCTCCCGGCCAGATACGAATGGGCGCCTGAGATCGCTAAGGTGGTCTTCGACGGCCTGATCGTAGGAAGTCTATCGACGCCGCAGCAATTGGCCGCCAGATGGGACAGGTTCGGTGGCCCCCTCACCGACTTGGTGATTGAACTCAGCAATCTCTGGAGCGACCCTGCCGCCGGCCGCCGCGTACAATATCATCTTGACCAAATGCTCCTCGACTTCGATGATCTTGCCGTACCGCGCAGGCTGGCGCGAACGCTGGGGATACGCGTCGATGTTCGGCATCCGGGCTCGACCGAACTTCCGGAGGGGATCGATCAATTTTATGTCTACCTAATGATGGAAGGGCAGATCGAAGCTCTCGTGCAGTTCGGTGTACTCGGGAGAGTGACAAGGCGTCATTGGATTGAATTGATCCTGGCTTTCGTGCCCCCTGAGCGGCTTCTAGGCAATCTCTCCGGCCATAGCCGCATGGCGTCCCGCTTCTGGAAGCGTGTCGCGCGGCTTGCGAGGCGATCGCCTGTAGATGCACCGCAAAAGGGCGCCGGTGCCGACAAGTCAAACATGTCTGCAGCCGAGGCATTGTTGTCCATGGCGCGACGCCGGTCTGATCAGGACAGCCATTTCGGCAAACTTGCGGGATTGGCCGCGGAAGCGCAGGCGCTGGTTCGGTCGAGCGCCGAAACTAAAGAGCCTTTTGCAGCGCCGCGCCGTGCACGGGCCGCGGATGGGCGCGACAATGACCGCACATCTTTCTGGAATCGCCATTTTGCGATCGAGGATCCCTGGAACTACGGTTCGCCCTATGAGCAGGAAAAATATGAGCGGCAGCTCGAAATTCTGCCTGCCGGTCCCATCGGACGGGCGCTTGAGCTGGCCTGCGCGGAGGGCCATTTCACGCGGCAGCTGGCGCCGCGCGTGGGCCATTTGATCGCGACCGATATCTCCGCTATTGCCATCGAGCGGGCGCGCGCGCGCTGCAGACACCAGTTGAATATCGAATTCAGGGTACTGGATTTTCTTGCGGATGCACTGCCAGACGGGATGGATTTGATCATCTGCTCGGAAGTGCTCTATTTCCTGGACAATCTCGACGAGTTGCGGCGCGTCGCCTCAAAGATCATCGAGGCGTTGGCGCCTGGCGGCAGTTTCATCAGCGCGCACGCCTTCGTGCTTCGTGACAATATGGAACGGACAGGCTTCGATTGGGACCACAAGTTCGGCGCGCAACTAATTTCGGAGACGCTGGCCGCGACCGAAGGCCTCGTCCTTGAGCGATCGATCCAGACCGAGCTCTACCGCATAGACCGCTTCCGCCGCCTGTCACCAGGCGACGTGGCGACGGAACCGACGATAGATCATGTGCCAATCCGCGCACCCGTCGAAATCGGAGTCGCACGAAACATCGTCTGGGGCGGGGCACGGGCGCTGCGCGGTGAGGTTGCGCGTAGCGAGCGGCGGCAGCGCATTCCCGTTCTCATGTACCACGGCGTCTCCGATGAAGGTCCGGCCGCACTCGCCCGTTTTCGGCTCGCGCCCGCCGCATTCGCCAGCCAAATGGCATGGCTGCGCGCCAATGGCTTTCACGCGATCATGTCAGAGCAGCTCGAATGGTTCATTGCCAACCGTCACCCTTTCGTGGGCCGTCCGGTGCTCATCACCTTCGATGACGGCTTGCAGAACTTTGCCGACCATGCCTGGCCAATCCTGCGGGCCAACGACCTGACGGCCGAAGTCTTCCTGGTAACGGACTTCGTGGGTGAACGTGCACAATGGGATGCCGACAGCGGTCCCCCGGCACCACTCATGGACGCCGAGACCGTGCGACGCCTTGCCGGCGAAGGTGCCTTCTTTGGGAGCCATCTGGCGACGCATCGCGCCATCGATGGCCTTTCGAGCTCCGAGCTGGCCGCTGAGTTGCTGCGCTCGCGTATGTTCGTCGAGCGGTGGACCGGGAGGCCAACGACGGCATTCGCGGCGCCTTTCTCCGTCACGGACCGACGGCTGGGCAGGCTGGCCAAGGAATGCGGCTATCGAATCGGCTTCGGCGGCAGACACGGGCCGGCGGACCTCGATTGCGATCCAATCGACCTTCCACGCATCGAGGTGCGTGGGGACCGTTCGCTCGATGACTTTGTCGCCATGGTAGAGGCGGTGCTCGAATGAACGGCAAACTCGTCAGCGTCATTATCCCCGCTCACAATGCGCAAGATACAATCGACGAGACGCTCCGCAGCGTTCGGTCCCAGTCTCACCGCGCGCTCGAGATTATTGTCGTCGACGACGGCTCGCGCGACCAGACTGTCACCATCGCCCGACACCACATGGAGGTCGACCCTCGCGTGCGGCTGATCCGGCAGGCTAACGCCGGCGTGGCCGCCGCCCGCAATACGGGTTGGCAAGCGGCGCAATCCGATCTGATCGCATTCGTCGATGCCGACGATCTCTGGGCGCCGACCAAGATTGAGCGGCAATTGGCCGCGTTCGATCGGGCAGGCGAGAAAGTGGGGCTCGTCTACTGCTGGTATCGAGTCATCGATGCTCAGAGTGCGGTAACGGATGATCAGCATCGGCCAAACTGGCGGGGCGATGTGCTTGAGCGCCTTTTCCACGGCAATTTCGTTGGCAATGGCAGCGCAGCCTTGGTACACCGGCAGGCCCTGATAGACGCCGACGGTTTCGAGGGTGGGCTGCGCGAGGCCGGCGCGCAGGGTTGTGAAGATATCCTCTTCTATTGTCGCGTTGCCGAAACCTACCACTTCGAAGTCGTCGAAGAGCCGCTGGTGGGATATCGCTATCTACCGGGAAATATGTCGAGCAACATGACCCGCATGCTGCGGTCCTGGATGCTGGTGGTGGACGAGATGCTTGGCCGCCACCCGGATGCGGCAACTACGCTGCGTGAAGGCCTGCATTTCTATTCGGCATGGCTCCTGGAGCGGACGTTGCGCCTGAGGCACCCCCGCTATGTGCTGCCGATCCTGTCATTGCTGCTTCGCCGTCATCCCGCGATCGCCATGCGGATAATCGCCGTGGATTTGCCCCTGATCATAGCGCATTTGGCCAAGCGCGCTGCGACGAAACTGCTGCGCGGTCGCATGCCTGTCCGCCCACGCGTTACCGTGCGCTTCCCGATCGGGGAACTGAAATGAGCAAAGGGAAAGGAGCCATACGCCGCGGTGCGGTCCGTGCTTCGTTGCGCGATCTTTCGCATTTGCTTCGCATCGTTGGCAAGCCGCGCTGGGCGACGCCCGCTCTGCTCGCTGTTGGCTTTCTGTCATCCTTGGCCGAGACGCTCGGCATCACCCTGATCTTGCTGTTCCTCTATTTGGTGTCCAGCCGAATCACGGATGCTGGAAATGGCCTTCAGGGCCGAGCGCTGGGCCTGGCAGTCGCCTGGCTCGGTAGTCCTACCCGGCTCGCCTTCGCGATCCTCCTACTCATCTTCGCTCGTGGAGCGCTGGCGCTGCTGTATTCGTTGATAAGCTCCAGCATCGGCGAACGGATCAGCGAGCGCGTGCGCAACCTCGTCCACGAACAATATCTCACGGTCGCGTTCGGATCCATCCAACAGCACGAGCAATCGCAACTCATGGAGGTGCTCGGGACCGAATCGTGGCTGGTGGCGCAAGCGTATGGCGCAGTGACCCGACTCATCATCAACAGCTGCTCTATTTTCGTGTTCGCCGTCTTTCTCTTCACGATCTCCTGGAAGATCCTGGTGATCGCAGCCCTTGGCTCAATCGCGATCTCGGCGATCTTGCGCATCTTTTCGCGACCCGCGCGGGACCTGGGACATCGGGTGAAGAAAATCCATCAATCGCTCGGCGAGCATATGCTCATGACACTCCAGGCGTTGCGCACCATCCGCGCCTACGGACAGGAGGCGCTACACCAGCGTCGCTTCGTGCAATCGTCGGCGGCCGCGCGCGACGCATCGCTGTCCCTGATTCGCCTTTCGTCCTGGATCGGCCCAGCGACCGAGATCGGCTATCTGGGAATGTTGGGCTCCATCGTCCTGGTCTCCGGGTGGTGGCATATCAGCTTCGAGGTAACGCTGGCCGCTGTGGCCCTCCTCTATCGGCTGCAGCCGCATACGCAGGAGTTCGAGAGCAACCTGCTGTTTCTGGCGCAGATGCAGCCGCAACTGCGCTCGGTGTTGGAGATGGTCCAGTCCGAGGACAAGGAATATCCATCGCAAGGCACCATCGCACTCGGGAATTTGAACGCGAGTATCGTTTTCGAGCACGTGAGCTTTTGCTATGATCAAAATGCGCCGGTGCTCACGGACCTGTCGTTCGATATACCAGCCGGAGAAACCACGGCGCTGATCGGCGCAAGTGGCGCTGGCAAGACGACGATCGTGAACCTCCTCTTACGGCTGTACGAACCGACCTCTGGCGACATCAAGATTGACGGCACCCGGCTGCAGGACATCAGGCGGGACGACTGGCTGTCCAAGATCGCCGTAACGGGTCAGGACGTCGACCTCGTCGAGGGCACGGTGGCAGACAACATCCGCATGGCCAAAGCCGACGCGTCCCAAGAAGAGATCATTGTGGCTGCCCGCAGTGCCGGCGTCGCGTCATTCGTCGAAGACCTCCCCGATCGCTACGATACCTGGATCGGGCAGGAGGGGCTGCGATTTTCCGGCGGCCAGCGACAGCGCATTGGCCTGGCACGAGCTGTATTGCGCAATCCGGACTTCCTGATCCTGGATGAGGCCATGAACGCACTCGATACCGCGCTCGAGGATCAAGTACGGCGTGCGATTGACAGGCAGCTTGGCAAAAGGACAATTTTGCTGATCACGCACCGCATAGAAACGGCGCGTGATGCAGGCAACGTCATTTGGATAGAGAACGGCAGAGTCAACAGCCAAGGACCTGCCTCCGTCGTTGTTCCTCAATACCAAGGTCGCCAGCACGAAATCGTATGTGCCTCTGACGCTGAGGACAAAGGATGATGGCCCTGCTCTATTTTTCTTCAGTTGCCCTCAACGCTGACGCGCGTCCAAACCCGGAGCCTCTCCATCGACTCCGTCCGGCGCCGACAGTGAATCGAGAGCTGGTCGGCCGGTCTTTGCTGCTCTCTCGGCCACGGCAGCGTGGCGGACCTGTCATAATCGGCTACGGTACCAGGCCAGCGCCGTCTCGACGATCCTGTCTATTCCGGATTGCTCAGGCACCCAGCCAAGTTCCCGCTGCGCCTTGTCGGCCGCGGCCACAA
This sequence comes from Mesorhizobium sp. M1227, assembly GCF_040318315.1. NCBI lineage: Bacteria > Pseudomonadati > Pseudomonadota > Alphaproteobacteria > Hyphomicrobiales > Phyllobacteriaceae > Mesorhizobium > Mesorhizobium sp. M1227. The sequence goes on along the minus strand of NZ_JAMYLZ010000038.1, from coordinate 26,963 downwards.
GCGCTGGCGGGTCACCTGCCCTGCGCGGACCGTAAACCGCAGGAAGGCGCGATCCCGATGCCCGGCTGACCGCATCCACCAGCTCCTTCACCGTCGTTCCAGCTCCAGTCCCGAGATTGTAGACGTGGACACCCTTGTCGCGCAGCAGCTTCTCCCCTGCCAGGACGTGAGCACGTGCGAGATCGGTGACATGGACATAGTCCCGCACCGCGGTTCCATCGCGGGTATCGAAGTCGATGCCATTGATGGTAAAAATCCGGTCCCGCCTGACAGCCGCCTCAATAGCGAGGGGTATGACGTGTGTTTCCGGTTCATGCCGCTCGCCGACCTCGCCGTCGGGATCGCATCCGGCCGCGTTGAAATACCGGAGCACGACCGCGTCGAGGCCATGGGCATAGGAGAGATTATCCACCATCCGTTCTATGATAAATTTCGACCATCCATAGGGATTGATGGGCGACTGCGGATGCGTTTCGTCAATCGGAGAGCGAACCGGAACTCCATACGATGCGCATGTGCTGGAAAAGATCAGCTTGCCCACGCCGACCTTCAACATCTCCTCGAGTAACACCAGCGACCCGAAACTGTTGTTTCGGTAGTAGAGTCCGGGATTTTCGACTGACTCGCCCACATAGGCGTAGGCGGCGAAATGCGCCACCACATCAGGCCGATATTGTCGTAGAGCCGCCGACACGGCCTCGGCGTCGGAAATGTCGCCTTCGACAATCGGTCCCCATTTAACCGCGTCGCGCCAACCGCGCGAGAGATTATCATACGTGATCACCGACCAACCCGATTCGGCGAATGCCTTGCAACAGTGTGATCCGATATAGCCGGCCCCGCCGGTGACCAAGACGGTCTTCATTCGGCAGCGGCCGGCCGTACATAGCCCGACGAAACCAGGCCTTCAAAATAGGCAATGGTCTTGACAAGGCCGTCCCGCAATGCGGTTCTTGGCTCCCAATTGAGTTCGCGCAAGGCGCTCCCGATATCGGGCTGTCGCTGTCTAGGGTCGTCAACGGGCAAAGTCAAAAAACTGATCGACGACCGGCTTCCAGTAAGTTCGATCACCAGATTGGCGAGTTCTAGCATCGTGAATTCGACCGGATTGCCGAGATTGATCGGACCAGTAAGATCGTCAGCCGTCTGCATCATGCGAACCAGACCGTCGATGAGGTCGTCGACATAGCAAAATGAACGTGTCTGCTGGCCAGTGCCGTACACCGTGATCGGTTCGTTCAGCAGGGCTTGGACGATGAAGTTGGAAATGACGCGGCCGTCGTCCGGACGCATCCTAGGGCCATATGTGTTGAAGATGCGCGCTATCTTGATCCGCAGACCGTGCTGTCGCCGATAGTCGAAAAAGAGGGTTTCAGCACATCGTTTGCCCTCGTCGTAACAAGAACGGGGTCCTATTGGGTTTACCCTGCCCCAATAATCCTCGGTCTGCGGGTGAACGTCAGGGTCACCGTAAACTTCGGACGTCGACGCCTGAAGGATCTTCGCGCGAACCCGTTTGGCGAGCCCTAGCATGTTGATCGCCCCGTGGACGCTGGTCTTGGTCGTCTGAACCGGATCGAACTGGTAGTGAACGGGGCTCGCAGGACAGGCAAGATTGTAGATCTCATCAACTTCAACGTAGAGTGGAAACGTCACGTCATGGCGAATGATTTCGAAGGAATGATTGTCGAGCAAATTGGAGACGTTTCTTCGGCTTCCGGTGAAGAAATTATCGACACAGGCAACTTCGTGACCTTCACCAAGCAGTCGCTCGCACAAGAACGATCCCAAAAAGCCCGCGCCTCCAGTCACCAGGATCCGCTTTGCCTGTGGCATTTTCGGGTCTCCAAGACAAATTAGCCAAGCTCACAATCTCGCTTCACCGTAGCCCGATCTACCGGGGTCTGCTTTCAATTTGCGTTACCAACAAGACATTTTTGTCGAAACGCGACCCGTTCCCGATGTCCGCGGCGGAAGAAGGCTGGGTTCGATTCAGATTAGCGGTCGTGGGTCAGTTTGAAATTCCGAGCCGCTTTCCCATCGTTGTTGCCCTTGGGATCGTGTGCGGTCTGCCCGCCGGGCGCGATCATCAGCCTGCCTGTGGCATATTAAGAGCCGCACCTACAGGTCGGACACATGGCGCACCAGCCAGCAACTGCAGAGCGCTCAAATAGAACCCTTGCCAACGGAGAGCCGTCCATACACGGCCCAATTTTGAGCCTCAGGGCGGTGGTGACTGGAACGCGCAGCATGTCGGTCGGCCGACTTGACCGCCTACGCTCTCGAGCCCACCTTCTCGATGGCCCGAAAGATCGCTAGCGCACTGCTCTCGAAATGCTCGCTGTACTGGATCTTGCCGGGGCCGTGCTCAACGAGCTGCCACAGCGCCTGCTTGCGCTGCAGCAGGGGCAAGGAGGTTAGATTGCGACCGTCGAGATGGAGGATATCGAACGCGACGAACACCAGCCGGCTCGGTTCGAGCCAGATCGCAGCTTCCTGCGCAGGTCAATGGGGAGCGCCCTGCTCGCCTGGAACAATGACCTCGCCGTCGATAATGGCAGCCCGGCATGGCAGTTCGGCCGCCAGCGCGATGGGCCAGTATTTCGTGGCCCAGTCACGGCCGTTCTTGCTGTATAGACGCACGCCGCCTTTATCGATGATGATCTGCGTTCGGTAGCCGTCAAGGTTGACCTCCTGAAGCCATCCCTCATCTTCGGGCGGCTCCGTGACCCGAGTCGGGATCTGCGGCGGAATGAACTCCAGCTGGCCGCCGTTCACCTTGGCACGCTTACTCAATGACGCCACCTTTGATCGCGCGGCGGCTGATCGGCACAGACAGCCCGACATCCCCCCAACTTGGACGCCTGCCGCCTGTGCCGAGCCCCCGCCGAGCCATTGCGAGCATCTGCGCACGAGGCCGGATTGTCGTTAGCTTGGCATCCAAATACTTATCCTGGTGTACATATTCGCTGTAGGCGCCGCGCTCCTGCACCTTCTCACTATCGGTGCGGAGCTCCCGCATCGTCCCGGCTGACCTATACTATCTCGGGTTGCCGCAAGCCCACGCAGTCCCTTGGCAAATTTCGGGACCTGGTCAGTCCATCAAAAGCACCACAGCGGGATGCAGCTTCTTCAGATTCGGCAATGATTTCGACTGCCAGGGTATGTCGGGCGTTCCACGCACGACGAGTCGAACATCGGGATGCTTGCGCACCTCGATGGTAAATTTCGCCAGCAGGTTGATGCCGGAAGAGTTGAGAAAGTGAAGGTCCTTCAGATTGAGCGTAATGGAAGCGGGTTTCGAGGCAAGAACACTGGTCGCCAAAGCCGTGATAGGCGCACCGGCCTCGGAACTGGCAAGCCGCATTGCACCGTCGAAGAAAATTTCGCTTCCTTCAGTCCACACACGATAGTCGTCTGTCTTGATTTCCATAGCCTGGCTTCGTTTCTTCTAGTTGTGAATTTGCGAGATCGGAATGGAGGCATATGTCTCCACGCAGATCCGATCGCTTTCGTCGGCGGCGCTGAATATCCAAGCCAGGCGTGCGCCGTAGTCACTCATCAACGTCAGCAATCCAAGTCCGGAGCCTCCTACGTCGGGGTTGGCGGCATTGGCTTCAATTCGCTGTATCAGCAGGTCCATGGGGTCGCCAACCGTGATGTCCGCCAGGAGACTTTGGAACTCAGACGCATCTTCACCATCGACGTCATTCGACACTTTCAGCTTGAAGCACTCCGAATCCATCGACGCCTCGATCAAGATCTCACCCGGTGCGCGAAACTTGACGGCATTTTCGATGAGTTCGTTGACCAGATATCCAATGCTGTGCCGCACTTCCATGTAGTCATTGCGGGACGACCGGAAGCGCAATGCGAAAAGATCGGCGATGAAGTCCGAGGTCGTGGCACAATGACGCCAACTCAAGTCGAGAGGTCCGTCGAACAGCCGCACGCGACTGACGCTCTCCTTCATCCCGATTGCAACGTCAGGGGTCCCGAACAGCGTTGTCATGGCTATGTGTGCCTTATGATCACGAGGGTGATGTCGTCGTGGATCTTCTGGATCCCGATATGGGCCATGAGATCCTCGATGATCCCGGTTTTGATTTCCTCGGCGCTCCCGCCTTGACGTCTTCGTGCGCTCTGGCAGAGGCGCTCGAACCCGAACAGCCTTCTGTCTTGGTCTTCCGCCTCGGTCACACCGTCAGTGTGCAGCACGATCACGTCGCCACTGCCGAACAGGATGTCGCGCGTGGCAATGAACTTCGAGATGTCATTCTCCAGGCCAACCGGCAGACCCAGATCCATCGTATCGATGCGTTCGACGTCCCCGTCCGCACGCACGACGAGAACGTCCTCATGCTGGCCGGATAGCGTTACCCGCTCATCCTCGAAGTCAAGGAAGGCCAGCGAGAGATGCTTTCCGGTGTTCGTCCGCTCGATGTTCTTGTAGATCGCTCTGTTCAGCCGATCCAGAAACTGGTGCGGATCCGCCTCGCTGGTCTCCTGCAGCGCGCGTGCAACAGATTGGACCATCAGCATCAGCACGCCGCTCTCGAGACCATGACCGGTCACGTCGCCGATGCCGATCTTGACCCGTGACCCGTTCTGCAGGACGTCATAATAGTCACCGCCGACCTCGTCGGCCGGCCGCATATAGGCCGCGATCTCCAGCCCCGGAATCGCTTCGAGTTCGAATTGTTTCGGCAGGACCATCATCTGTATCTGCCTGGCGACCGCGAGTTCGGCGCCAAGGCGGACGTTCTCGTCCTGCAGCTTTTCGTTGAGTGCGGAAATCTCCTGATTGGCGTCCCCGAGTTCCCTGGTTCGTTCGTCGACGAGTTGCTCGAGGTTTTCCGTGTGAAAGCTGATCTGCTCGGCCATCCGGTTGAAAGCGATTCCTGCCGCTCCAACCTCGTCGCGCGTCGGAATGTTCACGCGGACTGAATAATCTTTGGACTGGAGCCGCTGGGCGGCGCTGGCAAGTGCCCTGAGGCCCGCGGTGATCCGTTTCGAAATTCCGAGCACGGCCGCAAAAACAATCAGAAGCGAAACGGCGATCGCCGCGATCTGAAACAGCAGGATACGATTGGTTGCGCGAGAAATACTCTCCTGCGCGGCGAACAGGGATGCATAGATCTCCCGTTCGGGAACGACGATCCCGACCGACATCGTTTCGGACTTGATCGGTCCCGAACTCCACAAGTTGGTCGGCTTCAATCTCTTGAGGACAACAATATAGGGAACGTGTTCGCCCTTATTGTCGAGCATGATATGCTGAATGACACCGTCATTGTTCTTGTCTAGAGGTAGTGACGCGATAGCCGGCTGCGTACTTCCCCGCAGAGACCTTTCCAAGCCGGTGACGCCCTGCGTGCCCGCATCGCTCGATGAAGTCAGGCCGATGATCGCCTGGCCCGACGGATTGATCGCCACCACGTTGCCAGTCGACATCGTGAGGAAGCCGAATCCGGTTTCAGCGATCTTCACCCTTTCGACGACTTTCGCGAGCTGATCGAGAGTGATATCTGCTCCCGTCGTACCGGCGATACCGGTGCGATCGCGCGTCCAAAGCGGGTGGAAAAAGCTGACGATCAACTTTCCCGTGATTGCATCGGTGTAAGGCGCCGTCTGGGTAATATCGTCAGGGACCGGACGTGAGGCGGGATCCCTGGCCCATTGCTGCCATGAACCATAGATTCCCGGAAAGAAGAACTCCCAGAATTCCGCCTTGTTGTGACCTGGATAGAGTCGGTCGAAGGTCTGTGCCTGATCCGTATACGGTACCGTCCGGAAGATCGGCCGTTCCTTTGGACCAATATAGTACATCTGCAGTTTGGACGACCCGCTGGCCATGAGAGTCGGCGCGACGAGATCGATCAGAGTACTGTCTTCTATTTCCTGCCGAACGCTGGGCAGCGGACTGTGGTCGGCGCCCAGCAGGTAGCCCCAGACGCTTACCACGGAAGGCGCGCCCGGCAGATTCTGCGCCCAATCGCCCTGCGCGTTGTAGACAACCTTCACGGAGCCGGGCGCCTCATGCGAAAGCGTGGCGCCGACCTGTTGCTGCCTCCTCGGATCGTCGATCTGGGCCTGCAGCACGCCAGCGAGCGCCTTGACGTCCCCGTGAACCCGATCGAGCAGCAGGTCAACGCTCAACGCTGTCGACTCGGCATAGGAACGAATGTATTCCTGGTTTGCGTTCGTCAGGCCCTCACCGACTTCCGAGGTGGCGTCGCGCGACAGCTTTTGAACGTTCCAAAGCGCCAGACCACCGCTCAGCAGGAGGTCGAACAGTACGGCGCCGCCAACGACCAATACGAATTTCGCTCGAAAGGAGCGCAGGCCGAAGCGCGGTGTAGGCTCGTTATCGGCTTTCATTGTGGCCGTCGCCCCGATGCGACCCAGATCGGCCAACCCGCATAACCCTTGGGGTGTAGTGCAGCGAAAATGTGATCCTGGAAGCCCTGCCGGAACCGTGCGACGAACTCCGGTCCGTCACCGCGTCTGCTCGCCATCTCCCCGGCATAGACATCCGCCCAGGCCGCAATGACGTCGGCGAAGTCCTGCGGATCGCCGTCCAGGTTAGTGACCATGAAGGTCTCCACAAGGATGTCTTCGAATCCGGCTTCCACCAGGTATCGCCGACTCTTGGGCCCAAACTCGACGTCCATCTCGAAATGCCCGAACAGCTTCGCCACCTCGTCGTAGGTCCAGCGAATGCTTTCGGCGCGCGGCTCGCCGAGGCAATGCGAATTCTTCTCGTTGGTGATATAGACCCGACCGCCTGGCTTGCATATGCGGTAGAGCTCCTTGAGGATGAGTTCAGGTCGATTGAAGATTTGAAGCGAATGTCGGCAAGTGACCAAGTCGAACTGCGCTTCGTCGAGCAGCATCTCCGACGCATCGCCATAGGTGTACTCGATGCCCCGGATATCGAACTCCCGCATCACTTGTCGAGCATAGTTCAGGCTTGACATGGAGTGGTCGAGGGCGACGATCCGCGATGGCTCGAACTCCTTCTGCGCGAGCACGGCGAAATCACCGATCCCGCAACAGATGTCGGCCATGACGATGCCGGGCCGCATGCCGTGTCGCGGCAAGATTGCGCGCTCGTGGCGCCAAGTCATCTTTGTCTGAGTGCGCAGGATCGGTACGAACCCTCCTTCCTCAAGGAAGCCCTGCCCCGGATAGAATTCGGTGTCATACTCCTTGACCGTTATGTTCGGTTCTATTCCGCTCAGGCGACCGAATTTTCGCGAGGTCCATCCGACGACGCTTGATGTGATGACCACGAATTTGAGATCGGGTCGAGCGCGACAAGCGTCGATGATGATCCTCGATAAGGTGTGAAACGCAGCGTTGTTCATCTGCGTCAGGCGCCTGACATTGACGTAGAGAACGCCGCGCACACGGCCAATCGCATCGCGAAGCAATGCTATCGCGGGCCCAAGCTCATCGATCGCCTGAGGCCGGACCACTCCCGATATGGAGAACTCCTGGTTGTTCGCGTCGTATTGCGCCTTGAAGCGCGGGAGAAGGTCGTAAGGGTTCAATTTTGAAAGCCCTCGAGCGGAAGATCCACGACAAGCTTGATTGCATCGCCGTCGGCCTCCTCGGTCCAGAGTGTCGCGTTGTAGTCGACAGCCAGTTCCAGGAGTACGACCTCGCGGCTAGGCGCGAGATCCCCAGACAAGGAATTGAGGTATCGTTCTCTGGCCTCTATTCCAGCAACTTGCGATACGGCTTCTTCGTAGAATTGGCGCTCCTCCGGCACACAAGGAATTGTCAACTCGATCCTATCCGTCGCGCCATGGCGAGACACCCTGCATGCCAGTTCGCCTTCGGCATGGCGCGTACGAAAGGCGACTTCCAGCAATTCGTTGAAGGCAGAGGAAAAGAGATTTGCATGATGGACCGAGTCTGACCTGTTTTGACTGATCATCCGGGCCATGTATGTCGAGACATAATCGCAATGTTTCCAAGCGGAGACAAAAGCTTTGATCTCCAAGTCGATCTGGATCATCGGCTCAAAAGTCGGCTCGCCAGTCAGATCATGATGAACGGGTCCCATCGGCATCTCACTTGTTCCATCAGTATTGAGGCCTCGCGGGCCTCCGCGAAGAAAAATTTCACCGCGCCCTTGATGAGTCAGTCTCGCACCCACTCGAAGCTATGCACGGTATCTGCCTCGATCGTTCTACAAAACTCGACTTCACCGTTAACAAAGGTGCAAGGCGCTAGAGCGCTCGATTTGCCTCCCTCGCTCGTACCACCCTCAGCGGGGACCGCTTGATGAAATCGCTGATGGCCTCGGCTCCAAGCGGCTTTCCCAGGAAGTTGCCTTGCAGGCAATCGCAATTCTCCTTGATCAGCCACCGTGCCTGTGCCGACGTCTCCACCCCCTCGGCAGTGACATTTATTCCCAGGCCGTGCGCCAGATTCATGATCGATCGCACGATCGTTTGGCTTTTGAGATCGGTCTCCAAGTCCGCAATAAAGTACTGATCGATCTTCAAAGTATCGAAGGGGAAATTCTTAAGGTAGCTTAATGATGAATAGTATGTCCCAAAATCGTCGAGCGAAATTCGTATTCCCAAGACGTTCAGAGTATTTAAGGTGTCGATATTATCGATCGTCTTCTCAAGAAGAACCTGCTCGGTTATCTCGAGTTCAAGTCGGTCAGCCCGGATTCCAACTGAGTCGATGATTTGAGCAACCGTATCCGTTAGCGAACCGCTAAGGAACTGAGCCGGCGACACGTTCACTGCGACCGTCAGCGAGGAAGGCCACGTCAATGCCTGGCGACAGGCTTCCTCGAGCACCCATCGTCCAATCTCGTCCATCAGACCGTCCGCCTCGGCGATCGGTATGAACACGCTGGGTGGAATGATTCCGACCTCGGGGTGCCGCCACCGCAGTAACGCTTCGAATCCGATCACCGACGCGGGAGGTCGAATGAGCGGCTGATACTCAAGATAAAGCTCGCCGCGCTCCAGCGCGGTTCGAAGGCTGCGCCTCAGATTCTCGCGTTGCTCGAGCAAGAGCAGCATCGAACGGTTGAACGTTCGAGCGCAACCGCGTCCATCCGTCTTGGCTGCGTAAAGAGCAATGTCGGCGGCTTTCATCAACTGCTCGCCGTCGGTCCCGTGCTCCGGCCCGAAAGCAATTCCGATACTCGAGCCGACGAAGACGGGAATGCCGTTGATGACAAACGGTTCCTTGAACGCATCGACAAGCGATCCAGCGAGGCGCTCGGCTTCCGCGGGCTGATCCTTTCCCAATTGGATGACAGCGAACTCATCGCCGGCATACCGATACGCAGATTCGCCGTCCTGCAGCGCGTCGCGGATTCGACCTGCCGCGAGTTGAAGAAGCGTATCGCCTGCTCCATGACCGAGCGTGTCGTTGACCGCTTTAAAATCGTCGAGGTCGATTTGCAGCAGGGCGGCTTTCGGCTTTGGTCCGCCGATGGCCGCCAGTGCTTGCTGCAGCCGTTCACCGAATCGCCGCCGATTCTGCAGTCCGGTCAGCACGTCGTGCGTTGCCTGATGGAGCAGAACTACATGCTCCTGCTCTTCCGCCGCGCTCCGCCCGCCGCGTTCCCTTGATTCGATGATTCCCACACCATTTGCAGTGGGGAAGACGAAAACGGACCGGGGCGCTTCGCCTGATGATGACGGCAAGTCGATGCTTGCCGGAGAGCCGCCCTGGAACACACGAAGGAAATCGTCGCGATACCTCGCATTGAGAAAGCTCGGGTAGATCTCCCATACGGCGGCGCCCAGCGCCACCGCGCCTCCGTACACGCCCTTGAGCCTGGTTGCGTAGTGCGTCAGGCGGAAGTCGCGGTCATAGATTGACAAAAGTTCGGTCGTGTTCGCCAAAAGGTCAGCGAGTATCCCATCGCCGGCACGTGGAGCATCGCTCGAGGAAGGCCCCTCACTCTCCGTGCCGACGCCTGATGCCTGTGGGCGCAAGAGCCACCTCCATAGGCGGTGCAAATTCGCGCCCCCAATCTAGGAATAGCATAACTGTCAACCTTAGCAAACTTTCCACTCGCAGTCTTAACAAGTGCCGCATGCAGCGCAGTTGCAATGTATGCTCCGTCGTGACTGGCGACAAATTATCGGTAACGTCGAACAGTCACAGTTCGTTAATAAATCGCGAATTGGCGGGAATCAGCTATGTGATTGATGGCGCGGTGGACGCGACACGAAGATATTGTGCGGCGTGGTCTTCCCCGCCCCGGCAAGCCTGTTTTGGGCCCGCCCCATCAGCATCGCCGATCCTGTACTCAGCTTCCGAGCGCTTTGAGCCAACCTTCAAAGGAAGAGGCTTTCTCCTGTCCGGCAAGCGAAACAGAGTTGGCGGGGCGCGGCAACACCACAGTGCTGCGGCCTTCGCGGGGGCTGTAACCGAATTCCTTGCTGAATGCCCGGCTGAAATTAGCCGCTGAACTAAACCCGAAGGCTTCAGCAATTTCAACAATGCGCCGGCTGTCCGCCGGATCGCTTAGCGCAACATGGGCTGCCAGAAGGCGGCGACTTTGTATGTAATGGAGAACACCACCGCTTGGTTCGAACAACTGATAGAGACGAGAGCGCGAGACGCCGAGCGCCCGGCACATCGAATCCGGTGTCAAATGAGCCGCATCCAGATTGTGGTGGACGTATCGACGCGCTCGCTCCATTAGCGCGACACCCGTCAATTGTTCGACGGCCGCAGCCTGTTCCGCCGGAGGCCCGAGGCAGGCAATAATCATGCTGCGTGTTGCGTGCACGATGCGGGGCAGATCGTCAGCCGTGAGGCTGCGCAGTCTTGCTTCTATGCCATTGACGTAGTCGAGCAAGAGGTTGGCAAAGTTGCCGGACAGAATTGAATTGTTCTTGGCGTCCAGGGTTGCCGCCGCATCGGCGAACAAATCGCGCGGCAAATAGAGAAAGAGACTTTCGGAGTCCGTTGTCCTCCCGCGAAACGGGTAGCCAAGCGATCTGATCTCCAATTTGCCCGGCTGGTTCTCCGCTACGCGGCGATCGACCTCCGTCCACGACCGGCCAGTACGTGGAAAGGCGATATACCAGTGATCGATCGAGCTGGACCGAAGCTTCGCGGCAGAACGCATATAACTATGTGCCGGTGCGCGCTGTTGAACGATCAGCATGCCACCGAGATTCCAAGCCGTGTGGTCCGCGGGAAAGCCATCGTTCAGCGATTTGTCATCCGGCAACCTGACCTCTATCAGCGGCGCCATATGCGCCTGCCAAGCGGCTAATTGATCCTTTGGCGCTAGTTCGAGCGTTGAAAAGGACAGAGGTTCAGACACCGACGCGAGCGACGAAGCGTCCTCATTGTGGGACTGACCTTCGCGTGGCCAACGACGCCGATCGAGGTCCCGCGGCTGCCTCGCAGGGGCCTCGTCTCTCCTCTTAGTGTCCATCGCGTGGTGCCATATCCGAATCGGCTATGCCCCATGCCCCTCTCAATCATGGGATGTACTTCAGGATCTGGCAAGGCTGGTGAACTCGAGTCGACTGAAACGGCAATCAAGCTGGTTTACGGAAGAAATGCATTCCGAGATAAGTTTCTGGATGGGAAGCTAACGACACTCTTCAACTTGGTACGTATAGAATCGGTCGTCGTGAAATTAGTTGAGGAGTCCACCGAAATGACCGCAAAGCTCGACAGCGAAGCTCGTCGCAGGACAATTCTTGATCAATACAGTAAATTTGGTTGCATGCGAACTCCGAAAGAGGCGGCGGAATTCCGGCAAGGATTTCATGTCCCAGAACAAAGCTGGACGTCTAGAGCTCGCGAGTGTGCGCTGATTTTAGGATTATTGAAAGTACCAGTCAGCGAGTCACCTCATTTCAACAAACGCCCCAGCGGTTCATCAGCAAAAAGAGGCCCGCCGCAACCACGGGCAGCGGGCCCTGAAAGGTTCGCACAGATGCTGCGTCCGCGTTTCGCTCGCACCTGCCTCAGCCATATTGATCTGGCTATTTGTGAAAGCGTGTTTGATCAGGTTTGCGCAGATGATCTCATCGACCCTTTAAGCCGGGACGCCGAGGCCTTAGCGGTGGCAATTGTCGCAGTCTTCCGAAACATTACTACCAACGAGCGCGAACTGCTGGAGGACGTTAGGTCTTTTCGTCCCTCAAAGGGCTCAGAGACGGCCCACTAGCTTGGCGGCGTTGGGAGGCGAATTGTTAGCCCTACTTTGGCATAGCCGGATTCGCATCTGTATTGGCCATTGACGCCCGCCAAAGTGTAGCCACAGCGCTTGTGAAGGGGATGGAAATGGGTTTAGCCCAAGACTTGTCTGATGTTGCCCTCACATTCGATTGTCCGGATTGCTCGCATCCGGCGGTAAGGAAGGGCTCTGCGCTAAGAACGATCGCGCACTTCAGATGCAACGGGTGCAACGCCAAGGTGCGGATCACTTATCCGCAGAAGGTAGCGATCTTTGAAAAGCACAAATTAGCCGCCCAAGGGGCAGTGCGATAAACCCCCAACGCTGCGGGCGTGATACCTCTTGGCATGTCCTTGGGCGGTGGCCCGGCATGTTCCCGGAAGCGCTTCCACAGCCGCTCCCGCATCTCGCCCGGCCAGAGCATGCGGCTTGAGCAAGCCGGCGCCATCAAGGTCTTCTCCGACGTCAATTCCGGCAGGAGCATGGACCGGCCGGGCTTGGCCGAGCTACTAGATTATGCCCGCGCTGGCGACACCCTGGCCGTCGTGCGGCTCGACCGGCTCGGACGCTCGCTGGCGGAGCTGCTGGAAACGGTGAAGATGCTGCGGGGGCGACAGATCGACCTTCTCAGCCTTGAGGAGAAGATCGATACGTCCTCGGCGCCGGCGAGTTGATCTTCCACGTGTTCGGCGCCATCGCTCATTTCGAACGACGGCTGATCTCGGAATGCACGAAAGACGGGGTGGCTGCTGCACGGGCGAAAGGGAAACGACCTGGGCGACAACCGCTCGACCTGAATCAAGCTGATCAAGGCCGAGGTATCGCCGGCTGAAGCTGCGCGGCAATTGGGTCTCGGCCGATCGACCGTTTATCGGGAAATGAGACGACTGGGCATCAGTCGGCCAGCGTAGCGAGCATTTCCAACGCTCGCAAACTCTCGCGCTGGGGAACTTCAAGGGCAAATAGTGACCGAAGTCGACCTTCGCCGTCTCGGTCTTTATGGCTTCATAACTGCTCATTCTGGCCATTCGCATTGCCGGCCGCAACATCGAGCGGGCGCGACAGCAGTGGGTCCCTATGGCGCATGGACCATAGCTGCCGGTGGCGAAACCATCTTCCTTCCCTACCTGTCGGGTGGAGTTCCGTCAACGGGAGTGCGAGATCCTTAATAAATCGTTGACGCAATGGCACCTACGGTGCTGCCAGACCTTGCTCAGATGTCACGGACTACCGGGATGATGTCAGTCATCAACATGATCGAAAGCGCAGCGGTAGTCATTCTCGCCGTGCTTTTCCTCGCCTTTCTGGGTGACCGTCTCGAGCGTTCCTTCTGGGCAAAGAGCATCGTCTTCGGGATCGTGTTCGGCGCGACCGGACTGATCAGCATGGCATCGCCGGTCGAATTCGCCCCCGGGTATTTTGCTGATGGGCGCAACGTCGTGATGGCGTTCTCTGGTGATTGCAAGGGCTGGGCGCGTCGACAATTTGCCTCAGGCGGCGTTTGTCCTATCGTCGGATACCATACTCTCGTTGATTGACTCAGTTCGCGATGGAACAGAACGCAAAACTGCACGGCGAAGGCCCGCGAGTGCATTGCTTGCACAGCTAAAGCCGCTCGATGCAAGCGTTGTGAAGATGCGTCTTGAGCCTCGGTCTCAAGAGGAGACTGTTGGCGGACGCGGACGTGTATTTTAGTCGTCGTTCATGTCGCGCTATTTGATGAGCTCCCAGTGCATCTTTGACGTGATCAAGAGGCGTAACCTCACCGCTGAACTTTGGTTAGAATCCGCAGACTCGCGCGTCATCTATGCAGACGATATCTGCATCAGTGCAGTGACGCCCATGACCATCAGATGGCAACTTGAACAAGCGCTCACGGCGGCACGGGCAAAGCCCGAAGCCGCCGTGCATCCCGTGCCGGTGATCAGAGACTTCATCGACCAGGCAAGCAGGCTGTTCGAAGATTTCGCGCGCGATGACCGGATCATTGCGATGGACCATCGGATCGCCGCACGCTGGGGGGATTTGCTTGACATGAGGATCACATATTGACACCCCGACGGTCGGCCATTCGATGTGCCTAGCGCGACAAAGGTTGAGATCGCAACAGCGTTGGTTGGGAGGGGAGATTTCCCATTTGTCTACGTGGACTACCATCAGGATGGGCACGCAGAAATCCCGGGGCTCACGGTAGAAAATCCTGAAGACTTTGTTCGCAAGTGAAATGGCGCAGTCCGCTCCCAATAGATTTCAGATCTTGGCACTGAGCGGTGGGGGCTACGAGGGCTCTTCGGCGCCGAGTTTCTCGCCGCATGCGAGTCAAAGTTCAACGTTCGGTGCAATAACCGCTTCGACATCATTTCTGGAACCTCTATCGGCGCGCTTCTTGCTGCCGGCCTTTCAGCATCCGTTCCAGCGACGACATTGGCGGCAATAATGAAAGACTACGGACCGTCGGTCTTCGCTCGTGGTATCGCCACTGGGGTCAAACGGCTTGTGGTCGCGGCACTCTATAGTCCGGTTCCAATCCTTGAGGCTATTCGTAAGACGCTCGGCAAGCCCGTTGCCGAAACGCTACTCAGCGACTACGAACCTCCGCTCATCATCACGGCCATCAACTACTCCACAGGCGAAACGAGTATCTTCCGTTCCAAAGGCATTGCGGGGAAAGCGGCCAGCGCAGTGAGCATCGAAGATGCCATACTCGCAAGCGCGGCGGCGCCGACTTTTTTTCCGACGAAGAAGATTGGCCCTAGCGAGTACATTGACGGTGGTCTCGTAGCGAACGCACCAGATATCATCGCACTTCTCGACGCTTTGAACTTCTGTCACGCGCGGATGGAGGAGGTCTACCAGCTTTCGATCGGCACCGCGTCACGTCGGCAAGGTTCCGCAGTGCATGATAAATCTCGAGCTCCCGGATCTTTTTCATGGATAGCGCGCCGTGGTCTTATCCAAACAATAATGGCAGCCCAAGAACATTTGGTGCTGTCTCAGATGAGCAGCCTCCTTCGAAATCGATTTCTACGCATTGACGAAGAACCTGCGCAAAACCAGGTCGAAGCCATTAAATCACTGGATCTTGCATCTCCGGCAGCAACAGAAACGCTTCAGCTATTGGCGTCACATCGATCGATCGCAGTAACGGCATAGGAACTGAAGCCGAATATTCGCTCCGTAACTTATGCCAGTCGCGCCAACTTCGGCCTGAATCGCTTTTCCAGGGCGAAGGCTGTCATCAGAAGGCTTTCATCAAGAGAATACAGAAATGCACCAGGTGCCCGGCGACCCGGCGCTCATCGGGTGAGCGTGACGCGAACAGAACCTTGTCCGTATTTCCTGTCCATCTAGAGCCCCACCGATCCACTGCGGCGCCCCGATTGCTTCCGCGCTCCTATTTGCTGCAGGCCGGCTCGCCCGGATGCCCGCAGGACGGCTTCTTGCCTGGCGGCTGCTTCGGCAGTCGTCGCTCTTGCATCTGGGGCTTGGGCTGGACATGGAATTCCGGCTTCGGCTGGGCATGAAACTCCGGCTTCTGCGGCAGGCCTCGCTCTTGCATTTGGGGCTTTGGCGGCGCGTGAAACTCAGACTTCTGCGGCTTGGAGAAAACCTGCAGGTTCGACTTTTCCTGCAGCTTGAGCTGGCGCTGCGGATCCTCGTTCGGCTTGTTGACTTTGAAGTTCCGCTGGACGTTGACTTCCGCGCCGGCGGAACCTCCACCGCCGTTCTGCGGCTTGCTAAACTTCCTGTTCCCGTCGCCCGGCGCCAGATCACTCGGTCCGACAACGGCCTGGCCTGCGGACAGGTCCTTGCGCGTCAGCTTTTTCGGCTTGCCGCCACCCTGGTCGGAAAAGTCAGGTGGATTGTTCTCCTTGAATTTTTCCTGCGCGCTCTGGCCCAGCCGGGCTGGCGCACCGTTGACGGTCGGCAGCTTGCGAAACTTCTTGTTCCCGTTGCCCGGCGCCAGATCACTCGGTCCGACAACGGCCTGGCCTGCAGACAGATCCGTGCGGGTCAGCTTCTTCGGCTTGCCGCCACCCTGGTCGGAGAGGACAGCTGGGTTGTTCTTCTTGAACTTTTCCTGCGCGCTCAGGCTCTGCCCGGCCGGTGCACCGTTGACGGTCGGCAGCTTGCGGAACTTGCCGTTCTTGCCCAGCCCATTGTCGGCTCCGTTCTGCTGACCATTCCCCTGTCCGGTAACGCCAGCGCCGGCATTTCCCGTAGACTGCTGGCTGCCACCCAAGATCCCTCGCTCGCTAAGCAGCTTCTTGGACCTGTTGTTGGGTAAATTCTGCCCGTTGAGCACCGGCGGTTTGCCGTTGACGAGCGGCAGCGCCCTGCCATTCGCTCCCGGCAAAGCATGATCCATTGAGAGCGTCTTCGATAGCGGCTTTGCGCCTCCAGGCTGCTTGCCTTGCGCAGCCCCCTGGCCGAGCTTGCCCAGGGCGGCAGGGTTCCGGTTGGAGAGTGCAGCCTTCTTCTGCAGCAGCGGCGGCAGCGCCACTTTTGCCGTTAGCGCGGCCGCTCCTAGACCCTCGGCAGCGCCTAGCTTTTGGGCGGTAGTAAGGCCGCCCGGCGCGTTACCATTGGCCTGCCCAGCCTCACCGTTGGTCTCGTTGTTGATCGTCCTGTTGTTGATGATGGTGGTGTTGTGGATGTTGTTGAAGACGATGTTATCGCGCGGTGGCACAATGTTGCGCGGCGGGTTGACCCATACCGGCACCGGCACGAAGACGGGCACCGGCAACACGAAAATATCGACTGCCGGCCGTGGTGGCGCCAACACAATGAAGTCCGGCGGAGGCGGCGGCAGGAAGATCACTGCGACAGGCGGCGGCGGCTCGAAATGGAAATCGGGATCGCCGAAATAGAGTACGGGCCGATCGACATAGATGATTTCCTCCTCCGGTGGCGGCACATCGTAGGCGTAGACGGTGAAATCCTCCGGCGGCTCCAGCGCTGCATCGAAATGCTCCAGCCGCCGGCGGGCATCCCAGGCGTGCGGACCGTGCGGATAGCGATTGAGGTACGACCAGTAGGCTTCCGGCGTATCCTGGAGCCAGGTTTCGCGCCAAGTGATCGCTTCGCGCCGCGCAGCGATGATGGCACGCACGCGCTTGGCCATTGGATCGTGTGGGAAAGCGCCGACGAAATCCTCGTAACCGCGGAGCGTGTCGTGGTCGAGGGCCGCAACATAGGCGTCGTGGGCGTCGAAGTCGCGGATCTCCCTGGTCCGGTTGGCCCGAGACTCAGCCTCCGAGACCTTGGGCGCGGGCGCATCCGGAGCGCGGTCGAAGAAGACGAAGGGCGCCGTGATCTTTGAGGCGTTCCACGGAACTTCCGCGCCCTGGGTCACCCCGTTGACGCGAAGGCGCGTGCGATCGAAAACATCGTCAAGCGGCAGACCGCCTTCGCGCATCATCTCGGCCAGCGCCTGGGCGTAGGCGCCGTACGGTCCCTTGCCCTCTGGCGCGACGGTTCCCGGAGCGGCATTGAATGCGATAAGCATGTTCGGATCGGGATCGACCAGCGCGAGGCCGCCGGCCAGCGGCTGTTTCATCTGCGGGAATGCATTCGGCCGCGCCGCATCTAGCACGACGATGTTGACCTTGGTCGGCAGTCCGGCCAGCGACTTCGAGACATCTGAGAGCCGCATTCCCTGAAGCGGGACGTCGGTTGGATTGGCGATCTGGGCATCGATTGGCAAGAAATAGTTCTCGCCTTCAAACTGCACGCCACGGCCGGCGAGATAGACGAAGACGACCGCATCGGAACCGGCGGCGGAAACCTTGCCGAGGAAATCGCGCAGCGCGCCACGCAGCGATTCCTGGTCGACATCGCGGGCGCCGACCACATCGAACCCCGCCGCCTGTAAGGTCTGTGCGATCAGGCCGGCATCATTGGCCGGCGTCACGTGCCCGAAGGATAGGCGGCATTGCCGATGACGAAAGCGAGGCGTTTTTCACCCTGGGCGTGAGCCCCCGTCGCCGAAGCGGCCACGAAAACGACGAGGAGGAAGAGGCAGAGGAATTTCTGGAGCGTCAGCATGACAATCCGCCATCCGTACAAACAATAACGCTGCAGAGACAGAAATCTTCCGCAGACGTTGCAAAACAGAATCTCGCGCCGCTTTGCGGCACAATTTCGTCTAAAAAAAGCGGTTCAGATCGGCGGTATCCAGCAATTGAAAGCGAGACTTCTATCTCGCCGTGCATGAAACAGTCAAAATGGAACTATGAAGGTTCATGGGATTCGGCTCAAGCGTCATAAGACCGCGCGAGCGCGCCACGTGGCGTTGTCAGTCGGCGCTCCGGGACTGGATACCTAAAGCGCGATGAATGCCCGCCCTCGCGTTCTAGACCTCACATGGTCGTTCACGGAAAAGAGCGGGAAGCAGCTGGCAGGCCTTCGGATCGCACCTACTCCGCGCGCGCCCATTGGTGCGACCGCCAGCACATTGGAAACTGCCGCCAGGCAAGCGAGCCGCTGGGCGACGCGCAACGATTCTCTGGGCCCGAGTCTCGATCGGTCGGCCGCTACCAGCCATAGCTGAAAGTAGCGCCACCACTGCCATTGCCGTTCTGCGCGACATTGGCGTCGGTGTTTCGGCCAAACTGGAAGATACCGTAGGCGTTCTCATTGCCGTTCTGCTGCAGCGTGGCGGAATGGCCATTGCCCTCCTGCTGGATGATGCCCAGATTGCCGCGACCGTTTTGTCCGATGCCAGCTGCGTTTCGCTGTCCGGACTGACGAATGCTGGCACCATGCAGGCCGCGATACAACGAATAGAAGCGCAGTCCAGTCGCCAGAGCGCGGGCGTCGCGGGCGTTGCCGGGGGCAAATGTCGCCGAAACCCAGCCGCCCGCGTAAGCCGGTGCGGACAACGCCGCCTGGCCGATGCTGCCGGCAACGAGAACGGCGGCAAGAGTTTTGAACATATTGCGGGTCATCTTTGGTCTCCATTTTCCGGCTGCCCAGCCTATGGCCAACCTTCTCATTTGGTGGCTGAACCCTCCCGGAATCCTTCGTTCAGCTGTCGTTCAGTCATTTTTTCTCCCGGCCTGACGCACATAGAAAAAGGGCGCCGATTGCCGACGCCCTTTTCGTAAATCTGGCGATGCGATCAGGTCGCGCCGCCGAGCCGCTCGGCACAGCTGATGCTCTTGCCATCGACCGTGAGCTCGAGCCTAGCATCATAGACGGCGCCCTTCGCGTCAAGGGTGACGGCGCCGAGCGTAGCTGGCTTGCCGGGCGCTGCGCTGAAGGCGCCGTCCTGCTCGATATTGGTGCCGCCGGTGCGAGCGGCACTTTCAACATGGAACGAGTAGGTGCCGCTCACGCTTTTGTCGGCATAGGCGAGCGCCTCCAACGAGACCATGTCGACTTCCGGCGTAGCGCGGATCTCGCAGCGCACCGGCCCGAGGGACTGATCGGCGGTGGCCATGGCCGCCAGCGCGCCGGCCGGGATCAGAACCAGGGCGAGCGCGGCCATGACGCGGCGGGGATGCTTCACGATGTGTGGCATATTCGTCTCCTTGGCGTTCGTGGGCCGCGGCCGCGGACTACGGGCCGCCCGGCATTGCCGTGTTTATGGGCAGGCCTGGACGAAAGCGGCGACATTGCCACTGCCACCCTGGCTGACATCGGCGTCGCAGCCGTGGCCCACCTGCACGCCGGCAGCAATGTTGCCGTTGCCGTCCTGGGTTAAGATGGTGGTGTGGTTCGAGCCGAACTGGGCGATGCCGGCCACGTTGCGGTTGCCATTTTGATAGGTGGCGCCGTGGTTGCCGATCCCCTGCTGGCCAATGGCCGAAAGGTTGTGGCGGCCGCGCTGCTGGCCGATCACCTTGTTGAAGCGGCCGTTCTGGTAAACCCGGATACGGTTCTTGAAGCCGTTCTGGGCGCCGCCAGCCGAATTAGACCAGCCATACTGCTCGATGCTCACGTCGTTGGCCATGGCTGGGGCAGCGACGACAATGCCGACAAGAGCGGCGAGCGCGGTTGCGATGAAAGAATTGCGGATCATGAGGGCGTCTCCTTTGGCGGACGGGACCGCGAGTTGAACGGCTTCGTTTTAGGAGATGCCGTTCGAACCGATGCTGAAGGCGGCGTTCAGCCGTGGTTCAGGAGGAGAAGCGGGAGGCCGCCTACGTCCCTGCCCCTCATAATTGGGCTGATCGCCACTTCAGGCTGAAGAGGGCGGTGGCCGAAAAGCAACGCCACCTCTTCGATCGAAAAGCCAATTTTGAGCATAACGTTCGACATCCGCAGCTTCGTTACGCCATTGCGGCGGCGGACCACGGCAGCTTCTGCCGCGCCGCGCGGGCGCTCGACAATTGGCGCTACTTGCTCGTTCCGATGCACGCTACTGCAACATTTCCTTCGCCGCCGGCATTGTAGGAGCGCTGCACTTTGCTCGTAATTCGTATCTCGTAATTCGTATAAAGACCCGAGATTCGCGGGTCTCTATGCTGGACTCCTCGGCCAGTCTGCGGCTGGCGTACTCCTTCCGGTTTAATTGCTTGATTGCTAATGTCCCGCTAGCCTTCAAATCCAAGTGTGTGACCGGTGCGACGTCCGCGCTGCCAAGCCGGCCTCAAGGGCGAAGGTGCGCATTAACTGAAGTGCGCCGTCTTCTTCCACGAGCGCGGCGAAATCCCGCGACCGATCATTCGAAAGCCAAGCGTTCCGCGCCTCCGGCCTCAACCTCGTCGTTAGCGCGATCGTGCATTGGGATCCGGTCTATATCGAACGGGCCGTCACTCACTTGGGCAAAATGCATCGCGAGGTTCCGGATCACCTGCTGAAGCGCGTCTCGCCGCTGAGCTGGGAACACATCAATGTGACCGGCATCTACACATCTACAGTTGGTATGCAGATCATCAGATGCCAGAAGGCTTCCGGCCGCTCAGATTTCCGGCTCGGTTCCGCCACGCCGCATGAAGTTCATGCTCCGTTCGACCTTATCGTGTCGCTGGGAACAATTCTTGTTCCGACCCTAGAAAAGCCTGCCGCTCGTATTTGTGCGTGCTGATCGGACGGCGACATAGTGCGCCGTTGCGCACAGAGGGCCGTGCCCGTCCATCGGCGGGCTGGGCCTGCTATCGTACTGTCCTTGACGAGTTCGAACTGGATGGCCAGATGCTTGCCGTCATTGGCTGTGCGGTCGGTTCTTCGTTCGCCGTACTGGTGTTGAGCAGCTGTCTGCCTGACCGCTGGCCATCGCTGGGATCAATAACCCGCGCGCCAGGAGTGCCCCGCGGTGTCGTCGCCGCGGCCTCAGCTTGCAACCGCAAGCGGCGCTTTCTTCGTGACGGACGGCTGCCGGCGCAAGCGACGCTTGGCTGCGAGCTTGAGCGCTACCGGCGGCTCGCTTGACAGCGCGCCGCGCACTGCATCGACGATGCTATGGGCAACGAAATCGGCATTGATGTCGCCGGCCAGTGCTGCCGCCGCTGTCGTCGTTGCCGGCCTCCGACCAGAACGCGATGCCAACCCTGAGCGCCGGCCTGGCGCGCTTCAGCCGGCGCACCAGGAAGCGGGCGTGCTTGACGGAATCGGGGTTGAGGAAGCCGACAACGACGGTATCGACAGCGGCAAGATCGAGCCGGCGAATGCTCGCCGGGTCCATATCGGCGAAGCCCGCCGTCGACACCGTCGCGCCTTGAACTTCGAGCACCTGCGCCAGCATGGCAGCGGCGGCATCATCAAGCTCGCCGCGCCCGCCGCAACACAGCACTGACATGCCGACGCCGTTAGGCAGTTCGATCTCGTCCTCGGCTTCCTTGCCCTCCCCGGCTGTTTCCTTTCCCACATCCGTCTTGCCATACTCGGCGAAAGCCGGCTCATCCTCTTCGACCGCTTCTTCGTGTGCGCTGTCGTCGAGATTTGCCACCAGCGTCAGCGCGCTGGCTGCCATCTGCCGTCTCTGCTGGTCGTCCATGACGCCGCGGACACGATCCTGCTCGCCGAGCAACAAAGCGGGAATGACGATCTTGTCGTAGAACTCGACCAGATATTTCTCAAGCATCTCTTCGGCGTGGTCGGTGGCTTCGTCCGGATCGCCGGCCAGGAGCCGCTGGTAAAGCCGGGCATGCGGTTCGAGCACTGGCTGGTTGCCGAACAGCACGTCGAGGAATTCGAACTGCGGCACGTGCCTGCCGAGCACAACCAGACAGACGGAGGGGCGTCGACAGGACCAGGCCGAGCGGGCCCCACAGCCAAGTCCAGAAGATCGCCGCAACGATGATGGCCAATGGCGAGAGTCCCGTGCGCGCGCCATAAAGCCAGGGTTCGATGACATTTCCGGTGAGCAACTCCATCACCATGAAGAGGGCGGCGGTCCACAGCACTAGCGACCAACCGGGCGCCACCGCCAGCGCCAGGAACAGTGGTACGAGCGCCCCGATGACCGGGCCGATATATGGAACGAAGCGCAGCGCCAGCGCCGGCAGGCCCCACAGCAGCGCATTGGGGATGCCCAGAATCCAGAGCCCGATAGCGATCGGTATGGCATAGACGATATTGAGGACCAGCTGCATCAGCAGATACTGGCCGACGCGCTTGCCGGCATCCTGCAGCGCCTGGGTGGTGCGGTGCAGATCACCATAGCCGACTAGGCGGATGAAACGATCGCGCAGATCCTCGCGCTCCAGCAGCATGAAGATGACGACAACGACGATCAGAACCGCCGAGGCCAGCGGGCTGATCAACGGACCCATGAGGTTCTGCAGGATCTCGAGTGGCCGTTCTCTCGCGACGATCTCGACCGGCACGGGCTCGGGCCTCGGCGCGTCGGCGGCGGGCGGTGACGGTTCCTGCAGATCGATCTCCTGCCCGACGCGCTGGATCACCTGACTCAATCTGGCAATGATCCCTCCTCCTGCCCCGGTTTCCTTGAGCGAGCGGATCTTGGTCAGGATATTTGTCTGGTAGGCCGGGATGTTCTGCGCCAGTTCGCTGACCTGCGACGCGGCAATGAAGGAGAACAGAGCGAGTGCCGCGAATGCACCGAGCACACTGACGATGACGGCAGGAAGGCGGGGAATGCCGACGCGCTTCAGAGCCGACACCACGGGCGCGAGCGCGAAGGTCAAAAGCAGCGCAATAGCGATCGGCAGGAACACTTCGCGCCCGAAATACAGCGCCGCAACCGCCGTCACGATGGTAGCGACGGTGGGCAATGAAGTGCGCGGACGGGCATTGGGGGCGAACGGAATGCCCACCAGCCCGGGCTCTGATGGGTAAATTCCGTTTAGACGATTTGCCGCCACTGAATACCTCGCCCTGCCAGCCGCCATGATATCGGGCATATTTAGCTGGCGTGCAACATCAGTGGGTCTACGCGCGCTTGCCGGATTCAGCGAACAGTCCGGCTCGCACGTTGTCGTGCTGCGCCGGTTAGATTCAATCCGCGACACGAGCCGTCAAGTGTGTAACAAGGGCCGAAGAGGAGGCGAAGGCGCCTCCAGATCGGCCTTGAGCCTTGTTCCACCCAATTGCGAATATCGAGGACGCGCAGACGCTGTCGCAGGCCATCGTCAACACGATCGCCGAACCGTTCCTCGTCCTCGACGAAAAGTTTCATGTGCTGGCGGCCAGCCGCTCTTTCTATCAGACCTTCAAGGTCGACCCCGAGGAGACACACGGCGCCCTTCTCTATGCGCTAGGCGACGGCCAGTGGGACATTCCGGCACTGCGCCTGCTCCTAGAGACGATCATCCCTGAGAAGACCGCCATGGACGGCTTCGAGGTCGAGTATGATTTCCCCAACATCGGCAAACGCACGATGCTGCTCAACGCGCGAAAGGTACTTTACGACCACAATTCGGCCGTCACCATCCTTCTCGCCTTCAACGACATAACGGCGCGGCGTGTCATCGAGCGGGAGAAGGAAGAGCTTCTCGGCCGCACCGAAGACCTGTTGCGGCAAAAGGATGTGCTACTACGTGAGATGGAGCATCGGGTTGCCAACAGCCTGCAGATTATCGCCAGCATCCTGTTGCTGAAGGCCCGTTCGGTCACCTCCGAGGAAACCCGCCAGCATCTGAAAGATGCCCACCAGCGGGTCATGTCGGTGGCTGAAGTGCAGCGCCATCTCCACACCTCAGCAGGCATCGACGAAATCGACGTCGGCTCCTATCTGCCGAAGCTGTGCAGCAGTCTGGCCTCGTCGATGATCGGGGATGCACAGCCGATCGCCGTCAAAGTCACCGCGGAAGCCGGCAGGATCGACTCGCAGAAGGCGGTCAGCTTCGGGCTGATCGTCACCGAACTTATCCTCAACGCGATCAAATATGCGTTCCCCCGGGAGAAGACCGCAGCCCTGATCCAGGTGTCTTACGAGACCAATGGCAGCGACTGGAAACTGACGGTCTCCGACAATGGCACCGGCAAGCCAGCCGGCCGCGCACCAAATAGCGGCTTGGGAACAGCCATCGTGGAGGCACTGGTGAAGCAGCTCGAGGCCCGGGTGGATGTTATCAGCGACGCCAACGGCACGAGCGTATCGGTGTCCAGGGCAACGTTCACGTCGCGCATACCGCGGGCGGCGTAGCCCTTCCCACAACTCTCAGACCCAAAAAACAGCAAACCCGAACATCGTATTCTGCGTCAACGGCGTGGGCGACGTGCCTCTGGGGCTGGGACCAGGCCGATTGCGAAGTCTGGTTCGGCGAGCCACGCGGAGGTACGGCGAGCAAATACTATTCTCGAGACTACCTGCTTTGCTTGCTCGCCCCCGCCAATGGCAGCGAGTTCACCTCGAACGCCATCCTCTCCTGGGCGGATCAGAACCGCGTCGAATGCCATTACAACGCGGTGTATGTCCATGCCGATAATACGCACGGCTCCCTCCATCGTTGGTCACGAACAGGGAGCGAGCGGGCAACACGACAAATACGGATCCGCGCTCGCAGCGCATCCGGGCGAGTCGTAGGGGCGGCCAGATAATGTGCTCGAACTCGCAGTTCATCTGCATACGACGGCCTGCCCGCACTAGCGTGCTCCCGGTGCCCCGTGGCCCGGATGCGCCAAGCTTACCGAACCTGACGTACCGAACAAACGATGGCACCAAGAACATCATGCCGGATAATGGCTTCATCGAGAGCTTCAACGGCCGACCGCGCGATGAACTGCTCAACGAGACGCTGTTTACTTCGCTGGCTCAGGCACGCGTCGCCATCGCCCTGTGGCGCGCCGACTACACAACACCGCGCGGCCGCATTCCCAAATCGCCTGGCAGACACCGGCCGAGTTCGCCACTACCTTCAATCTGCGACGGTCGCTCGCGCGTGCGCGAACTCGATCCCTTGCCGCCGGGGGCGCGCGAGCCGCTGTCCGAATGGATCGACGATTGTGCCAATGCGCTGGTCGAGGCGATCATCGCCATCACCTCCGTCATCGACATCGAGGCGATCGTCCTCGACAGCATCCTGCCGCGGCCGATTCATCTCGAGCTGCTGGCAAAGGTGCAGACCCAGTTCAACAGGATCAGCGCCATCGGCATCGTGGCGCCGGAAATCGTCTCGGGACAATTCGGCCCCGAGGCTTCGCCGATCGGCGCGGCGATGCTGCCGTTCTCGGCACTGTTGGCGCCCGACAGCGGCGTGCTGATGATCGGCAAGGACAGAACAATGCTGCTGGGCAGCCTGTCGAGGCTTGCCAGCCAAGGCCAACTAGCAAGAAGCTCAGCGCCTTCAACGGCATAAGATAGTGCCGCGAAAGAGCATCAAGCTCCGGGCATCATCAACATCAGCTCACAGTCAGGCACGGGCACGGCGGGCTTTTTGCGCCGGCACCGGAACTTTTAGCGGCTGCTAATCTTCATTCGTCACCGACATTGCAATGCCGATCGGTCCGCGCTCCGCTTCAGTGCGGGCCCAGGAAGCAAGGAGGAACATATGAACTGGGATCAAATCAAGGGAAAATGGACGCAGTTCAAAGGCAAGGCGAAAGAGCAGTGGGGTGACCTCACCGACGATGATCTTGATCGGATCGAGGGCAACCGGGACCAGCTCTTGGGGCGTATCCAGGAGCGATATGGCATCGCCAAGGAAGAGGCAGAGCGCCAGGTTGATAACTGGTCCAGAAGCATCAGCTGAGCCTTTGGATGCAATGCCGTTTGCTGCCCACCACCGGGGTGAAACTCTGCGTCGCCCGTGCCGACTGGTGCGGTGGGCTCTTTCGACAGCGAGGCCCGCGAGGATGCTTTAGCCATATCTGATGTTCTACTTGCGTGGCGGGCTTCGCCTCGGCGTGCCCAGCCCGTAGGCGAAGGAGCGTAATCATGAACAACATTATCTGGCTGGTCGGCGCGATCGTGATCGTAATCGCCATTTTGAGCTTTTTGGGTCTGCGATAGCATCAGAGCCCTCTCTTCAAGCCGGCGACCGTCCCCGCTCGGCATGGCCTCAGCACGCCCAAGCTGGTCAGACTTAGGTCCCAAGCGAGACGCTCTGGGATTGGACCGAAGCCCCGGCTGAGGAACGTAGCCGGCTGGCTCACGTTGTGGTGAGCTTTTGGCGCGACGAAGATGCGTCCGGGCGGAAGAGTTCAAGCCAGGGAGGAGAGGCCCGACGCTCCTAACAGGCGTCGGGGCTGGGCGTAAATGCAAACAATCAGCAGACTGTTCAATTCCCATGCCCAGGCAGCACGTGCTGTGGCCAGGCTTCAGGCTGCCGGGATTCGTCGCCGGCAAATCAGCGTGGTCGGATCTTACAACGACAATGATGAACCGATCAGCGTTGCTGGATATTACGACGATGAGATG
>NZ_JAMYLZ010000037.1:0-56844 GCF_040318315.1 Mesorhizobium sp. M1227 | reverse complement strand
CCTGATCGGCGCGACGGGTGGTGGCCAGCGCCACGCGCTGGTAGTCGAACATCAGCTTCGCCCGCTGTTTGGCTTTTACTCCGCCCTGACGGTGCCGAGCGCCGTCTATGGCAGTGACAGCGACTTTCCCGACGGCAAGCTCGTAGATTCGCTGGTTCTGGCGCGGGCCGGGCAGGCCGTGGATCAATTCGTTGCCCTGCTTTCAGCGCGGCAGCCGAAGAGCCAACCCGTCCGGGCGGCTTCGGGCTGACGGATAAAGTGCCAAGGCAAGTGCCTGATAGGCGATATATATAGCCAAGGCGCGGCCCGTAAGCACTCCGCATTTTGCGCCTGAATAATCCCGCGGGCGACAGCGTGCCGTCTAAATCCGAATTCTTTTTTAAGCGCGAGCTGATTTTAAGAATTCCATTGCTATCTAAGTCTATAATATCAGTGGACTTTAATCCAACGCTCTTTGAATAGGGCGGGCAGTCGAGGGGTTTGCCCTCTGTTCAAAAGGATTAAGGCTCCATGCGAAAACTTATTTCCGCCGCCCTTGTCGGGCTTGCCATAGCGGCCACATCCGCTGCAGCGCATGCCGACGACAAGAAAGTCGTCATCGCCTACCAGACCGGTGCCAATCCCTACAATCTCGGTATTGCCAACGGCGATCTTGCCAAGAAAACCGGCTGGAACATCGAATATCGCCGCTTCAATTCCGGTGCTGACATCTTTGCTGCCATCGCATCCGGCGACGTCCAGATCGGCGATGTCGGATCAAGCCCGTTCGCCGCAGCCGTCAGCAGGGGCATCGACGTGAAGGCCTTCTACATCTCCTCGGTCTCCCGTGACGGAGAAGCCCTGGTGGTGCGGCCCGATATCAAGTCGCCGGCCGACCTGCGGGGCAAGAAGCTCGCGGCCGCGCCGGTATCGACGGATCATTACCAGCTTCTCGCCGTCCTCAAGCAGGAAGGCATTTCGGAGAAGGAAACCCAGGTCATCGCCATTCCGCAGCCCGAAATCGTCGCTGCCTGGAAGCGCGGCGACATTGACGGGGCCTTCGTCTGGGATCCGGCACTCTCTGAACTCAAAAAGGACGGCAAGGTTCTGCTCACAGCCGGCCAGGTCGCCGACCGTGGAGCGCCGACCTTCAGCGCGCTGGTCGTGACCGGCGATTTCGCCAAGGCCAATCCCGACTTCCTCGGCCAGTATGTCCGGCTGATCGACGGCTACAACACCGCCTACCTGAGCAACCCGGCCGCATGGGGACCGGACTCCGAGAGCGCCAAGCTGATCGCCAAATTGCAGGGCGGCACGGCGGCCGAGAATTCGGAGCAGTTGAAGACAACAGTGGTTCCGCCGCTCGACGAGCAGGTGTCCGACAAATGGCTGGGCGGTGGTGAGAAGAGCGCCGTTGCGAAAATCCTCAAGGACACTGCGGGCTTCCTGAAGGACCAGCACAAGATCACCGCCATCAAGGACAGCTACGCCGCGTTCGCCGATCCGGAATACGCAGACGCTGCCAAGGCCTCGAACTAGAAATCACCTGACGACATTCAGGTTCTGGCTGGCGGAATTCTCGCCAGCCAGACTGCTTGGAGGCCCACCATGCTTCGAATCCGCGATGCCAGCGTGACTTTTCCGGCCTCGGATGGCCAGGACGTACACGCGCTTGATCACGTCTCGCTCGATATCGCTCCAGATTCCATCGTTGTCGCGGTTGGTGCTTCCGGATGCGGCAAGTCGACATTGCTCAACGCGATCGCCGGCTTCCTGCCGCTCACCGAAGGCACGATCACACTGGACGGAAAAGAAATTGTCGCGCCCGGCGGCGATCGTGGCGTCGTCTTCCAGAAAGATACCTTGCTGCCCTGGGCCAATGTGCTGGACAATGTCGCTCTCGGCCTGAAATACCGGGGCGTGCGGCGCGGCGAACGCCATGAGCGATCGAGGCGTCTGCTGGAACTGGTCGGGCTCGCCGATTTCGCCGAAAAGCCGCCCTATGAACTGTCCGGCGGCATGCGCCAGCGCGTCGGCATCGCG
The DNA here is from genome assembly GCF_040318315.1 of Mesorhizobium sp. M1227. Lineage (NCBI taxonomy): Bacteria > Pseudomonadati > Pseudomonadota > Alphaproteobacteria > Hyphomicrobiales > Phyllobacteriaceae > Mesorhizobium > Mesorhizobium sp. M1227. Next base: position 54,822 of record NZ_JAMYLZ010000037.1, on the reverse strand, counting down.
CGGGCGCTGGCCACCGATCCGAAGATCCTGCTGATGGACGAGCCGTTCGGCGCCCTCGACAGCCTGACGCGCGAGACGATGCAGCAGCTTCTGGCCTCGGTCTGGGCCAAGACCGGCAAGCAGATCCTGTTCATTACCCATTCGATCGAGGAAGCCCTCACGCTCGGCACCACCATCGTTGTGATGTCGCCTCGACCAGGCCGCATCGTTGCCCGGTTCGACGCCGACTTCGTTCGCGACTTCGCTGAGAGCGGCGACATCGGGCCGATCCAGTCCCACCCGCGTTTCATCGAACTGCGGCAGGAAATCCGCTCGCTCATCCACCAGCCGGAAGGCGCCCGCACAGGAACCTTGCAATGACGCTCGCCGCCAATTCCGGAACCTCTTTTTCGTCTTCGATAGCTCAGCGCGCGCCGTCTCCCAAGACGCGCCGGTCCGCTTCGACAAGCACGCTCGGCATCAGCCTGGTCACCCTGGCGTCGCTCATCGCCTTGTGGTTTTTGGCCACGCGCTTCGGCTGGGCGTCGCCGCTGTTCCTGCCGTCGCCCGCCGAGGTACTGACCCAGTTCAGCGCCGTCTGGGCCGATGGCTATGCCAACGGTACGCTCCTCGAGCACACACTCGCCAGCCTCGGCCGCATCGCCGCGGCGCTCGGTGTCGGCATTTTCCTGGGCATTCCGCTCGGCCTGCTGATGGGACTCAATCGCTGGGTCAAGGGCATCTTCAGCGTTCCGATCGATCTCTACTGGGGTCTGCCGCCTCTGGCCTACCTGCCGCTGCTGATCATCTGGCTGGGCATCGGCGAAACGTCCAAGATCGTGCTCCTGTCGCTGTCGACCTTCGCCCCGATCTGTTTTGCCGCACAGGCCGGCGTCCGGTCGGTGCCGGCCGAACGCATCAATGCCGCGCTGTCGCTCGGTGCGAGCCGGCTGCAACTTTTCACCAGCATCATCCTGCCGTCCGCGTTGCCGGAAATCATGACCGGCCTGAAGATTGCCATCGGCGCCGGATTGTCCACGCTGGTAGCGGCCGAGCTGATCGCGGCCCAGTCGGGCCTCGGCTACATGATCATGTCGGCGGCCAATTTCCTCGCCACCGACGTCGTCTTCGTCGGCCTCATCGTCATCGCCATCCTTGCCTTCGCCTTTACCAGCGGCATGCGCTGGCTGGAGCATCGCCTCATCCCCTGGAAGGGCAAGATCTGACGCTTGCCTAGACATTCCGCAATCGCTGAAGGAAACAATCCGATGTCCAGCAACACCCGTCCGCTCGACCTCTACTGGTATCTGCCGACCCATGGCGATGGACCGTATCTCGGCACGGACGAGCGGCACCGCCCGGCAACCTTCGGCTATCTCAGGGAGATCGCCCAGGCTGCGGACCGGCTTGGCTTCAAGGGCGTGCTCCTGCCGACAGGAACGCGTTGCGAAGACGCCTGGATCGTGGCGGCCGGGCTGATCCCGCTCACCGAACGGCTGAGGTTCCTCGTGGCACTTCGGCCGGGCAGCGGTACACCGGCGCTGTTTGCGCGTCATGCAGCCACTCTGGACCGCATTTCCGGTGGTCGTGTCCTGCTCAATGTCGTCACTGGAGCCGACCCGGCCGATCTCGCCGGCGACGGCAACAAGCTCAGTCATGACGAGCGCTATGCACAGACCGACGAGTTCCTGACGATCTGGCGGCGAATCCTTTCGGGTGAGCCGGCGGATTTCGAGGGCAAATATCTTTCCGCCCACGGCACCGACATTTCCTTCCCGCCGGTTCAGCGGCCGCATCCGCCACTCTGGTTCGGAGGCTCTTCGGATGCCGGCATCGCGATCGCCGCCAAGCACGTGGACACCTATCTGAGCTGGGGTGAACCGGTGGACCAGCTTGCCGAAAAGATCGCCCGCGTCAGGGTGGCAGCGGCAGCGAAAGGCCGCACGATGCGCTTTGGCCTGCGCATTCACCTTATCGTACGCGAAACGGAGGATGAGGCGTGGGCGGCGGCCGACCGGCTGATCAGCCACGTAACCGACGACCTGATCGCCGAAGCCCAGAAGGGATTTGTCCACATTTCGGAATCCGTCGGCCAAAAGCGCATGTCGGCGCTCCATCAGGGCCGACGCGACCGGCTGGTCGTCGGCCCGAACCTGTGGGCGGGACCGGGGCTGGTGCGTGGCGGTGCGGGAACGGCCCTGGTCGGCAATCCCGACAATGTTGCCGCGCGCATTCGCGAGTATCAGGAGATCGGCATCGAAACCATCATCGCGTCCGGCTATCCGCATCTGGAAGAGGCGTTCAACGTCGCTGAATTGCTTTTCCCCAAACTCGGCCTGAATGGCGAAGCCGCACCCCAGGAGCGCAGCTGGGACGTCGAGTTCGGACGCCCCAAAGTCACCGCGTCCGCTTCGTGACGACCTGCCGACAGCGTCGGCCAGGGCGATGTCATGTGGCTTCGCGGCGGCGATCGGAGCGAGGCTGCGGCCAGGTCCAATGACACGGCTTTCGGGAATCGACCGAGAGCAACGAGCGTCCTGGCTAACCGCCGGATAAAAGTTAGGATAGGCCATATCCGGCCGCTCAAGCGAGCCCGGCTGGCGTTATCCCAGGAGCCCTCCTGGGATAACTGCTATTGAGGCCGCGGCCGGCCCCTCCGACAGCCTCAGGCGGTAACGAGGTCGCTTACATCGGCCCCGGCACCATCTTGGTCGGCTGCTCAGGCATCGGAAACGGATAGTTGTCGCATTTCACGTCCGGGTTCGTCGGGCTGAACATTCCGAGCGGGTTGTCCTTGAACAGCCAGGCGTGAAGGTCGTAGTGGTGGAACTCCTTCGGGATGAGCGGATAATGCCCCTCCATCGGCCCCTGGAATGTCTGGCCGAAGAGCTTCGGCGGCTCCTTGGTGTCGGGCGTCAAGGGCACGAGCCATTCCGCGCCGACCAGGCGCAATTCGCCGCCGACCGGCTCATAGATCAGCACATTGGGGCGCGTCGGATCCGCGGTCGGGCCGACAGTCGTGACGTTGACGAAATGGATGCCCATCGCGCCCTTCGGGTAGTCCATCGCCCCCTCTACCTTTTCACCGCTGTAGAAGACGCATCCTACCGTCGATAGATAAAGCTCGCGAATGGCAACCTTGTAGTCTTCATACCTGGACAGCGATTTACGCAGGGCATCGATCTCGGCTTTGTCGGGTTCGGCCGCCCGAGGAGTGGCGGCGTTCAGACACGCGCCAACGAGACCTGCCAAGGTGAGGATACCGACACGCCTGAGGTGAGTTGTTTTCATCATGCATTCCTCCCGGATTTTTTTCTTCTGGCCGTGCAGGACCGAGGCGGCAGTGATGCTGGACGCGCGGCCGTAATTGATCGCCTCATCCCGGTTGGGACTGCGTCGATGCTAATCCTTTCCGCTGATCGGGAGAATTAACCCTGACGACCTAGGCCCGAGCGGGCCGACTGTGCAGAGACGGACGGTCGGGCCCCCTTCGGACCCCATGCACTAGCGCCGGCGCAACAGGCTCTTCATCCGGTTGCGCAGCAGGCGCGCCATGTTGCGGGTCTCGCGATAGAGGTGAAGCTGCGACGCCGCCTGGCGGGCGGGGCGGTCGGCGTCCGGCGTCAGCCCGATCACCAGCGTGCCCATCGGCTTGCGTTCGCTCCACAGCCGGCTCATCACCGGATGGTCGGGCACGGCGCAGGAATCGGTCATCATGATGTTGGGGTCGTCGAGATGCTGCCTGGTCACCTCGATCATCAGCAGCGTGCCCGGCGAATAGGCAGCGAGCGTCTCGTCATAGGCGGTCTTCCAGGTGTAGGCGACGCCGGCCTCGACGAAGACGACCAGGCAGGCGATGGTGCGGCCGTCGAGCGTCAGCGAATGGATGCGGCAGAGATCCTGCTCGGCCAGCCGGTGGACCGCTTCGCGGGCGAAGGCGGCGCGGTAGCGGTCGATGGCCATGGCAGTGCGCTCGCGGCCTTTCCAGCCGGCAGCCTCCAGCGTCAGGAAATTTTCGATGGCATGGCGGATCTCGTCCGGCCCGCGCGCCACGACATGCTCCAGCCGGCCGAGGTCGGCGAGGCGGCGCTTCAGGCGGCGGAACTCGCGATAATGGTGGGCGCGCAGCGAAGCCTTCAGATACTCCTCGCCGTCGAGCTCGCTTTCGAGCACCGGGCGATCGGCCTTGCCGGTGGTGACCAGCGTCAGGCCGCGCGTTTCGGCGACGCTGGCGAGCAGGCTCGCCACCGGGCCATCCAGCCTTATGTCGGGCAGCACGAAGACCTTTGGCAGCTTGAGATGCGGCCTGGACAGCATCGAGAAGAAATCCTCGATCACGCCGATCGGATCGTCGCGGTCGACCAGCGGCGTGCCGATCGGGCCGAACGGGCTCGACCAGGTGCGCATGACTGGAACCCCGAGCGGCACCGCCGGCCGCTCGACCGAGAACGGCACCAGCAGGCGCAGCCGGTTGCGGTACTGGTCGCCGTCGCGGATGACGGCCAGCCGCACCTCGCGGTCCTCCAGCCTGGGCATGGCCGGCGCCAGGAAGCGCGGATTGAAGAAGACATTGGGCTCGATCGTGCGGGTACAGAGATAGTCGAGCTCCTCGACCAGGTCGAAGCCGGCGGAGGCCGGATAGATGGCAAGCTTGCGCTCGGGCCGGTTGTTGGCGAGGATCTCGACATGGGCGGGGTCGGCTTCGCGGGCAAGCCCGGCAAGGCCGGACACCATGGCGCCGGCCGGGCCGCCGCTGGTTTCCTCGAGCAAGGGGACGGCAGCCATCAGGCGGCTCCTTTGGCGGGCACGAAAATGACCATGACGATGCCGAGCTTGCGCCAGACCGTAAAGGACAGCGCGCCGGCCTCGAAGATCATGGCGAAGACGGTGGCCATCGCCGCGCCCCACAGACCGAAGAGCGGGATCAGCACGACGCTAAGCGCGATGTTGAAGGCCAGCGTCATGGCATAGACAGCGGCACAGATATTCTGGTTGCCGCTCATGGTGAGCAGGCTTTCGCAAGGGCCGACGGCGGCCCGCGCGACGACGCCGAGCACCAGCAGGAACAGCAGCGGATAGCCGGCGGAAAATTCCGGGCCGAACAGGGTCAGCATCGGCTCGCCCAGGGCCAGCACCAGCAGCGCCATCGCCAGCGACGGCCAGAAGGTCCACGACACGGTTTCGCGAGCAAAGGCGGCGAGCTTTTGCGGCTCGCCATGGGTGAATTGCGCGTAGCGCTGGGCAACGCCGGCCTTGACCGCGAAATAGACGAAATGCACCAGCGCCAGCGTCTTGACGGTGGCGAAATAGACGGCGACGTCGTTGGGATCGAGATAGGCGCCGACCATCAGCACGTCGGCATTGGTGAGCAGGAAGAAAAAGCTCTCGACCAGGAAGATCGGCAGCGAGACGATGAACCATTGGCCGAAATGCAGCTTCATCGGCCCGGCCGGGATTCTTTTGTCGATGCGCGACGTCACGCCGATAAGCTGGCCGAGGGTGGTGGCATAGGTGGCGGCGATCGCGGCGAAGATCGCCGTCTTGGCGTCGGGCGCATAGCCCGCCAGCAGCATCAGCGCCATGAACGCCAGGATCAGCAGCGGCCGCACCAGAAAGGTCGGCGACAGCGCAAACAGCGCCCAGGAATTGGCCCGCGCCAGCCCTTGCAGAAGGTCGGACATGGCGATCATCGGCAGGCAGATGATGCCGAGGATGAACGGCACGACATAGTAGTTTTCGATATAGGCCGACAGCAGCCAGACGCCGAGCGCGCCGAGGCCGGCGATCACCGTCGAGGCAACCAGCACGAACAGCCGGCTGGCCCGCACGATGCCGCGCAATTCGGCCAGCATGCCGCGCTCGCGATATTCGGGAATGAAGCGGATGATCGAGGTGTGGAAGCCGAGGCAGGCGAGATTGCCGACGATGACCATCGTCACCCACACGAGGACGAAAATGCCGTATTCGAACGAGCCCATCCAGCGCGCCATCAAAACCTGGCTGACGAAGGCGATGACGGCGCTGATAATGCGGACTGAAAAGGCGATCAGCGACATGCGGCCTGCCTCGCCGCGCTCGCCGGCGCTGAACAGCACGGCATCGATCAGGCCAAGCAGCGGCCTGATGCGCAGCGCAAGGCGCTGCGGCAGGAACCGCCCGGCTGTCGTCGCCGCGGAAAAGCGCACCCAATACTCTCCGTTTTCCGCCAATTTACAGGGGCTGGGTGTAGCGGAGACACATTAAGAAACGGTTGGGTGAGCTTTCCTTCGCCCCGTCTCTATACGGGGAGAAGGTGCCGGCAGGCGGATGAGGGGCGGCGCGCTGCTCATATTCATCATTCGCGCAACCCTTTACCCCGCTCGGTAGTGTCTCAGTTTGAAATACGCGGAAGCGCCTATCCCGTTTGCCCCATATGCGAAAACGCCTATATGCTTAGCGGAAAGCATGGCAGCAACAATGGTCTACACTGTCATCTGGTATGGAAGACAGGGCATCGTCGACAAGGTGATCTTCGACGACGAGAAGACCGCGAAAGATCATGCAACCTCCATGTTCCAAACCCGAAAGGGTGACGATGGAATCGTGTCCGTTGAAGTTCGTAAGGACAACGGCGCTGTCGTTTTTAGCCATGCGGAGAACTAGGAGTGCCCACCGGACCTAAGGCCAGAAGCGCCCCGCCGACGTGATCGGCAACGCCGTCCGCGTCCTGCGCATTGCGACAGGCGAGAAAGCTGACGATGTGATTGACGACGGCAAGGACCCCACTGCCAAGGCCCTTGGCGCAGAGCGGAAAGAAGCGGCCGAGAATATGACGCCAGAGCGTCGCGCTGAGATCGCCAAAAAGGCTGCGGAAAAGCGTTGGGCAATCAGAAATAGCGCTTGCGTGTTAATAATTTAAACCATACGGTATGGTAAGATTCGTTAACACGGAGCTATCCACATGCCCCAAATGATTCCGACGCGCGTTCTCCGGGAAGAATGGGAGGTTCTACCGCGCCTTGAGTACCTGCAGCTTGAAAGGGCCAAGCTTCTCGTTGCTCGGAACATAGCCGTCGGCGCGGCGGCTGATGCGACCCTATTTTTCCCAGCCAATGCAGCCGGGACGTTCTCTTATCACTATGGCACCTTCTCGCTTCGGAATGAGTTTGTCGGAGCCGATTGGGTTCTTGACCGGACAAATGGTGTCGAAACAATCCGGAATGAGGCAAGGCGCATCAAGATCGTCTTTGCGAACGTCGACATCGCCTGCAGCGATCACCATGACCCGAAGCCGCGTTCCAGCAAGGGAGCTGGCGCGGAGCGCCTTTGCGCGGGCAATGACCTGTTTGGTGGCCTGCCTAGCTATGCTCCGGTCCATCAAGCCGACGAGAAAGGCTGGACTGTATACTACTTGATGGTTGCTCCGGACGGGGCGGCCGAATTGAGTTGTCCCGTTGTGAAGGGCGGTCGATTTACGCATTTTGTGGAGCGGCTTTTCCTCTCGGATGGCAGTGATCTGGATGCAGAGCCGAAGCTGTCGTTTGATAGCGATGATGTCGCCGATGATTTCGACCCGAAGGTTGCTCGCAAGAAGTAATCGTCATGGCATTCAATCCGAAAAGGCTCGTCCTCGCTCGGAAACGACGGCGGATGACAGGTAAAGGACTCGCTGAAGCTGCGGGGTTGTCCCCGATTACCGTTTCGCGCATCGAAAACGGAGAAAACGAACCCGACGAGATGAGCATCGGCAAGCTTGCCACCGCGCTGGACTACCCGGCAACCTTTTTCCACCTGGATGACCCTGACGAGCTTGATACGACAGCCGTTAGCTTTCGCAGTCTTTCAAAAATGAGCGCGAAGGAACGGGATGCGGCGATCAACGCAGGACGCCTGGGTTTGGAACTTAGTGATTGGCTTGAAGAGCAATTCAGCCTGCCCGACACCAACCTTCTCGACTTAAGCTATGAAACAGACCCGGAAGTGGCCGCCCGCGCTCTGCGCGGGTATTGGAATCTCGGCGAGAAACCAATCGGCAATATGCTTGGCCTGCTAGAGGTCCACGGCGTGAGGGTTTTCTCTCTGTCGGAAGCAACTAGCTCTGTCGATGCCTTTTCGTTCTGGCGCGACGAGAGGCCTTATATCTTTTTGAACAATTACAAGACGCCAGAGCATAGCATTTTCGATTCTGCCCATGAGCTATGTCATCTGGTGATGCACAGGCACGCTGGTGCGCAACGGTCACGTCTTGCCGAACGCGAGGCAAACCAATTCGCTTCGGCATTCTTGATGCCGGAACACGACGTGCGTTCACGTGTGCCCCGATTCATTACCGTAGATATTATCCTCCGTGCGAAAGCCCGCTGGCGCGTATCTGCGATGGCGATGGCGTATAGGCTTCATTCATTGAGCCTGCTCACGGAGTGGCAATACAAATCAGCCTGCATTGAACTAGGCCGCCGTGGCTATCGAACCGGTGAGCCGAACGGCATCGAGCGCGAAACGTCGGCGGTTTGGCGAAAGATTCTCGCTCATCTTTGGAGCGAGCGCATGACGAAACATGAGATCGCAGCATTGCTGCATCTGCCGCCAGACGAACTAGAGGGATTGATTTGGGGTTTGGCAGGACCGGTCGTTCGACCAGACCGCGACGATATTCTCGCGCCGCTGCGCATCATATGATGTGAGCGCCCGGCGCGAGGCTGTGCGCGACGAAACTCCCGGCCATCGACCCTGATCGATGGCGACGGACTATGCGACCTGCTGAAGGACCAGAAGATCGGCGTGCAGGTGAAGATGGTTGAGGAAATGACTGTGGACGAAGCCGCCTTCGCGGGATTTTAGCTGGTCACGCCAGCGGGACAGCGCCCCCCTCTGGCCTGCCGGCGTTCGAAGCTCGAAAAGCCAAGCAATTGGCTTTTCGTCCGCTGCGCGGACCGCTTCTCACTTCCCCTCGGGTGGGTAGGGAGATTGGCCAATCGCGAAAGTCCGCGCTGCCCCTCATCCGCCCTTCGGGCACCTTCTCCCCGTATCACGGGGAGAAGGAAAGGGCGCCTCTACATCCCCTTCATCGCATCACATGAAACATTCGGGTTCATGTCGGCGAAGGCGCCGGTCGGGTTGCCCTTCCAGGCCCAGACATGCAGCTCGTAGAACGGGCCGAGGCCATAGCGGTTGGGGGCGCTGTTGAAGTTGAACAGATGCCCATCGAGCGAGGCCGGGCCTTTCGAGGTGATGTATTCGACGGCGATCAGTTTTAGCGTGCCGTCGGCCATCGGCTCGTACATCACAGCTTCGGGCTTGGCGACATCGACCGCGTCGTCCTTGAGGTAGCCGGGATTGACGTAATGGATGCCCATGGCGCCGCCGGTGATGCCGCTGGCGCAGGGGATCGGCGCATAGCCTTCGGCGGTCGCCGCCGCCACATTCTCGAAGCGGCTGTTGGCGGCGCGTACCATGTCGGCCAGCGGATTGCCGTCCTTTGCCTGGGCCGCGGTGGCGGCGATCGACAGGATGGCCAGGGCGGCAAGACGCCCGGTGCAAAGATTGATGTTCATGCTCTCTCCGGTTGTTTGAGGACGCGCACCGAGCGGGTCTGCTCAACGCTGCGGCGTCCATTGGAATTTTGCGAAACAGGTCGCTCGTCCTGTTTTCATGTCGGCCGCAATGACGCGGCCGGTTGCACGGCTTGTTTCAGCCCGTCCAAACGGCGCGGCGGCCTAATGGTCCCACCAATAATATTCCCAGTATTCGCGCCGCTGCTCGCGTTCGGGCAGTCCGATGTCCTGCCTCAGATAATCGTCTTGCGGGGGCAGCCGGCGCCGCCTGCCCAGCAGACGCGAAGGCAGCGCCGCCGCGATCCGCCATAGACGGCCAAGCAGGGAACCGCCGGGGTTTCCCACGACAGGCGCCGGTTCGCCGACCGGCATGCTATCAGGCATGTCGCAATTGCCGCGAATGGCAGTTTGATACTCATCCTTTTGTCCGCCACTTGGGGTTTGCCTGCCATCAACGGTAAAAGTAGGGGTCAAGAACCCGCACCTCCGTGATCTTGTCGACAGGCAGCGAATTCTTCTGGGCGGTGCTGCGGATCGCCTCGGGCGAGGGCGCGTCGTAGATGCAGAAGCTGCGCTTCTTGTCCGGCGACACGTAGGACTGCAGCCAGGTGACGCCCTTTTCGGCATTGCGCATGACGACACCGCCCAGCGCGTCGGCGCCGGCTTCGTTCATCGGCACGTTGAGGCCGTCCGGGAATGTGCGTTCGATCAGATAGCGAGGCATGGAAGCCTTCCTTTCTCCAGTGGGTCACGCCCGGTTTGAGCGCGGCTCTACATTGATCACGCCCGGCAAGAGCGCACATCGGAGCCTTTCCCCATTTTTGGCGGGACGATTCCCTATGTTGGCAGCGTTATGAGCGGGGGATATGTTGGCGGGTCCATCGCGGGTCCGCCTTTTCGGCGAACTCGATCTGCGTGAGCGAATGATGCTTCTGGAACGGCAGACACAGCTGGAGCGACTCGACGGGCTGCTGGCCGATGCCGGGCGCGGCCGTGGCTGCGTCGCGGTGCTTGCTGGCGAGGCCGGGGCCGGCAAGACCGCGCTTGTCGAGGCCTTCGTCGACCGGACTGCGCAAGCCACGCGCATATTCCGCAGCGCCTGCGAGGATCTGTCGATACCCGATCCGCTCGGGCCGCTTTACGATCTGGCGCGGGACGCGCAATGGGCGCTGCCGCAGGCGATCGATTATCGGCAAGGACAGAGGCTGCCGCTGTTTTCGGATGCGCTCGACATCTTCGAGACAAAAGCGCAGCCGACCCTGCTGGTGATCGAGGACTTGCACTGGGCCGATGATGCGACGCTCGATTTCGTCCGCTTTCTCGGTCGGCGCATCGCCAACAGGTATCTCTTGCTGCTGCTGACGGCGCGCACCGATCGCAGCGAGGGACAGATGCGGGTGCGCCGCGCGCTCGGCGAGATACCGGCAGGCAGCGTCGCGCGCATCGACGTGCCGCTGCTCAGCGAGTCGGCGGTGCTGTCACTGGCCGAGGCGGCGGGGCGTGATGGCGACGCCATCTACCGGGCGACGGCGGGCAACGCCTTTTTCGTCACCGAACTGTTGTGCAGCGGATGCGAGGAAAAAACGGCGCTGCCGGCAAGCGTGCGCGACGCGGTTCTGGCGCGGGCCGAGCGCCTGTCGGCCGGCGCCCGCGCGATGCTCGACGCGGTGTCGGTGTTCCCGCGCCGGGCCGACGCCTGGGCGTTGCAAGGCCTGTGCGGCGTCGCCAGCGCCGGCCAGCTTGCCGAATGCGTCGCCAACGGCCTGCTGGAGGATCAGGGCGACGGCTATGCGTTCCGGCACGAGATCGCCCGCCGTGCCATCGAGGCGATGTTGACGACGAGCCACCGGCGGCAGTTCAACCAGCGCGCCCTGGCCGCCCTGCTCGAAAACAGTGAGGTCTCCACCGGCCGCCTGGTGCATCACGCGGTGGAGGCGCACAATCTGCAGGCGGTGCGCGAGCTGGCCCCGGTTGCGGCGCGCGAGGCCTCCCGCGTCGGCGCCCATCGCGATGCGGCCGGCTTCTATGAAGCCGTGTTGCGGCAGGCCGACGGCCTGCCGGTGGAGGAGCGCACGGCGCTCCATGAGAAATATGCCTTCGAGTGCCACCTCATCGGCAAGATCGACGAGGCCATCGCCGCGCAGGACCAGGCGCGCCGGCTGCATCAGGCCCAGGGGAATACGGCGAAGGAAGGGGATTGCCTCAGATGGCTGTCGCGCTTTGCTTACCTGCTTGGCGACCGCATGGCTGCCGATGCCCTTGGCGAGCAGGCGGTTCAGCTGCTGGAGACCGCGCCGGCCGGGCCGGAGCTGGCCATGGCCTATTCCAACCTCTCGCAACTGGCGATGCTGGCCGAAAGGCTCGATGACACGCTGCGGCTCGGCAACAAGGCGATTGCGCTAGCCGAACAACTGAACCGGCCCGACATCGTCTGCCACGCGCTCAACAATGTCGGCAGCGCCGAGCAGTGGCTGGATCTGGCAAACGGACGGCTGCACCTTGCCCGAAGCCTGGAGATCGCGCTGGAGCAGAATTTTCAGGAACATGCGGCGCGCGCCTTCACCAACAGCGCCTGCAGCGAGATGAACCAGCTCGGCTTCGCTGAGGCGCGGTCGTTCCTCGATCGCGGCATCAACTATTGCGTCGAAAACGATCTCGTCACCTGGCGCGACTATATGCGCGGCGTGCTGGCCCAGTTGCTGCTGCGCCAGGGGCAATGGGAAGAGGCTGCCGGCGAGGCGCTCGAGGTGATCGCCAACGACCAGGCGACGATGCTGGTCCGCTATCCCGCCGTGGTCGCCCTGGCAAAGCTGCGGATACGGCGCGGCGACCCGTCCGCCGAGCCGCTTTTTGCCGAAATGACGAAGTTCCTGGACAAGGGATTGGAATTGCAGCGGCTGGCGCCCTATGCGGCGCTGATGGCCGAACGGGCGTGGCTCGGCCAGGCTGACAAGGATGAGGCGCTCGGCCTGATCGCACTGGCTGAGAGCTTGTCGACGACGCGGGCGGTTTTCGGCGAGCTGGCGACGTGGCGGCAGAAGCTGGCGCCGGACATGGATCCAGGCGATACCGTCGGCATGGCTGCGCCTTACCGGCTGCTGCTCGCCGGCGACTGGCGGGCGGCGGCAGAACTATGGGCCGAGATGAACGCGCCCTACGAACGCGGGCTGGCGTTGGCAGAGGGCGACGAGACCGCGCAGCGCCTGGCGCTGGAGATTTTCGAAAGCCTCGGCGCCAGACCGGTCGCCGTTCACCTGCGCGATATCATGCGCCGCAACGGTGTCAACGGCATCGCAAGGGGGCCGCGCCGAACCACGCGCGCCAATCGCGCCGGCCTGACCCAGCGCCAGATGGAGGTGCTGCAACTGATCGAGCGCGGCTTTTCCAACAAGCGGATTGCCGAGCACCTGACCATCTCGCCGAAGACGGTCGATCACCACGTCTCGGCGGTTCTGGGCAAGCTGGACGCGGTTTCGCGCGGCGAAGCCACCGCCGCGGCGCGCGATTCGGGGTTGATTTGAGAAGCGAATAAATCAAAGGCCGGCGATCCTTCGCGCCCCCCTCTGGCCTGCCGGCCATCTCCCCCTCAGGTGGGGAGATTGGCTAATCGCAAACGCTGGCTCCGCCCTTCGGGCACCTTCTCCCCGTGAACGGGGCGAAGGAAAGCAGTGCCTTACGCAAACGCCCCATGGCAATGCTTGTATTTCTTGCCCGACCCACAGGGGCAAGCCTCGTTGCGGCCGACCTTGCCCCAGGTCGCCGGGTTCTTCGGGTCGCGATCTTCGGGGGCGACGATGGCGTTGGTCTCCTGGCGGACCAGAACGGCCGTCTCGCCGCCTTCGAAATCGTCCTCGCCGGTGAAGCCGTCGATATGGCTGCCGAACATGTCGGGCGCCTCGGGCGGCGGCGCATCGGCCGCCTGGCGAACCAGTTCGACGCGCATCAATTGCGCGGTGACGGCCTGGCGCAGATTGCCCAGCATCGCCTGGAACAGCTCGAACGCCTCGCCCTTGTACTCCTGCAGCGGATCGCGCTGCGCATAGCCGCGGAAGCCGACGACCGAGCGCAGATGGTCGAGATTGACGATGTGCTCGCGCCACAGATGGTCGAGCGTCTGCAGCACCACCGAGCGCTCGACATAGGTCATCACGTCGGGGCCGAAGCGCTCGGCGCGTTCCTTGGCGGCGGCCTCGGCGGCCTGGCTGATGCGCTCGCGGATGTCGTCCTCGGCGATGCCTTCTTCCTTGACCCAGTTCTCGACCGGCAGATCGAGATTGAGGAATTCGGCGATCTCGGCCTTGAGGCCGGCAACGTTCCACTGCTCGGCATAGGCGTTTTCGGGAATGTTCTTGGCGACGATCTCCTCGATGACGCCTTCGCGCATCTCTGTGATGGTCTCGGACAGGCCCTCGCCGTCCATCAGCTCGATGCGCTGCTCGAACACCACCTTGCGCTGGTCGTTGGAGACGTCGTCATATTTCAAGAGGTTCTTGCGGATGTCGAAGTTGCGCGCCTCGACCTTCTTCTGCGCCTTTTCCAGCGCCTTGTTGATCCAGGGGTGGATGATCGCCTCGTCTTCCTTGAGGCCGAGCTTCTGCAGCATGCCGTCCATGCGCTCGGAGCCGAAGATGCGCATCAGGTCGTCCTGCAGCGACAGGAAGAATTTCGAGCGGCCGGGATCGCCCTGGCGGCCCGAGCGGCCGCGCAACTGGTTGTCGATGCGGCGCGATTCATGGCGTTCGGTGGCGAGCACGTAGAGGCCGCCGGCGGCGAGCGCCTTTTCCTTCAGCCGGGCGATGTCGTCGCGGATTTCCTTTTCCCTGGCCTCGCGCTCGGGGCCGGCCGGCATGTCGCCAAGCTCCTCGGCGATGCGCATGTCGGCATTGCCGCCGAGCTGGATATCGGTGCCGCGGCCGGCCATGTTGGTGGCGATGGTGATGGCGCCGGGCTTGCCGGCCTGGGCGACGATCGCCGCCTCGCGCTCATGGTGGCGGGCGTTCAGCACCTCGAAATCCTTGAAACCTTCCTTGCGCAGGCGCTCGGCTAGTTGCTCGGACTTCTCGATGGAAGTCGTGCCGACCAGCGTCGGCTGGCCCTTGGCGCGGGCTTCCTTGATCTCCTTGACGATCGCCTTGTATTTCTCCTCGACCGTCCGGTAGACCTCGTCGTCTTCGTCAATGCGGATGACCGGCAGGTTGGTCGGAATCTCGGTGACGTCGAGATTGTAGATGTTGGCGAACTCCTCGGCCTCGGTCAGCGCCGTGCCGGTCATGCCGGCGAGCTTCTTGTAGAGGCGGAAATAGTTCTGGAAGGTGACCGAGGCGAGCGTCTGGTTCTCCGGCTGGATCGCCACATGCTCCTTGGCTTCGAGCGCCTGGTGCAGGCCCTCCGAATAGCGGCGGCCGGGCATCATGCGGCCGGTGAACTCGTCGATGATGACGATCTCGCCGTTGCGTACGATGTAGTCCTTGTCCCGCTGGAACAGCCGGTGCGCCTTCAGCGCGTTGTTGACGTGGTGGACGATGGCGACGTTCTCGACGTCGTAGAGCGACTCGCCCTTGAGCAGGCCGGCATCGCGCAGCATGTTCTCCAGCTTCTCGGTGCCTTCCTCGGTGAAGATCGACGTCTTCTGCTTCTCGTCGATCTCGTAGTCCTGCGGCTGCAGCTGGATGATGAAGGTGTCGATGGTGTTGTACATTTCCGAACGGTCCTCGAGCGGACCGGAAATGATCAGCGGCGTGCGCGCTTCGTCGACCAGGATGGAATCGACCTCGTCGACGATGGCGTAGCTGTGACCGCGCTGCACCATCTGGGCGCGCTCGTATTTCATGTTGTCGCGCAGATAGTCGAAGCCGAGCTCGTTGTTGGTGGCGTAGGTGACGTCGGCGGCGTAGGCGACGCGGCGCTCCTCGTCGGACAGGCCGTGGACGATGACGCCGACCTTGAGGCCGAGGAATTTGTAGACGCGGCCCATCCATTCGGAGTCGCGCGTGGCCAGATAGTCGTTGACGGTGACGACATGCACGCCGTTGCCGGCGAGCGCGTTGAGGTAGACCGGCAACGTCGCCACCAGCGTCTTGCCTTCGCCGGTGCGCATCTCGGCGATGCCGCCATTGTGCAGCACCATGCCGCCGATCAGCTGCACGTCGAACGGCCGCATGCCGAGCACGCGGCGGGCGGCCTCACGCACGGTGGCGAAGGCCGGCACCAGGAGGTCGTCGAGACTGGCGCCGTTGGCGATGTCCTGGCGGAATTTGTCCGTGCGGGCCTGAAGCTCGGCGTCGGAAAGCGCCCGCATCTCGTTTTCCATGGCATTGATCGCCTCGACGCGCGGCCGGGTCGATTTGACCCGACGATCGTTGGAGGAGCCGAAAACCTTACGGGCGAGACCGCCGAGACTGACCATCCAATGGCCCTTTCGATAGCATTCCAAGTCATTGCGACGGGCGCCGGCTGGCCCCATCAACTCAACGTGAACGCGGACAAACGCAAAAAGCGCCCGGAAAACGGTTCTGGACGCAAAGTCGTTGGACAGATAAGAGGGGGCTCATTCGATGTCAACGCCGCGCTCGCCCTGTCGACCGCGCCAAATTCCGCCACAATCTTGCTGGTCTGGAAGCCATTCCGCTCTAGCTACCCCGCTTTGGAGATAATCGTAATGTCAGTATTGTTCCGCCGCGCGTCGCTCGCCAGCCTTGGTCTGGCATTCGGGCTATCGGCCCTCTCGCTGTCGCCGCTGATGGCACAGGAAGCCGCCCCTGCCCAGCCGGCAGCACCCGCTCCGGCGGCCAAGCCGGTCGATCCGAACGCCGTGGTCGCCACCATCAACGGCCAGACGCTGACCGAGGCAGACCTTGGGCTTGCCGAGGGCGAGCTGTCGCAGCAGTTCGCGCAGCTTCCGCCCGAGCAGCGCCGCGCCGCGGCGCTTTCGGCGGCGATCGAAATCCGCGTGATGGCGGCTCAGGCGGTGACCACCGGCCTCGACAAGGATCCCGACTTCCAGCGCCGCATGGCCTTCCTGCAGCAGCGCGCGCTGCATGGCGAAATGGTCGAGAAGGGCGTCGTCGACAAGGTTACCGATGCCGAGGTCCGCGCCCGCTACGACCAGGAAATCGCCAACACGCCGCCCACCAATGAGGTGCACGCCCGTCACATCCTCGTGAAGACGAAGGAGGAGGCAGACGCCATCATCAAGCAGCTCGACGGCGGCGCCGACTTCCAGAAGCTTGCCAACGAGCACACCAGCGATCCGAGCGGCAAGACCAGCGGCGGCGATCTCGGCTGGTTCGGACCTGGCCAGATGGTGCCGGAATTCGACAAGGCGGTGTTTGCGCTGGCGGTCGGCAAATATACCGACCAGCCGGTGCAGTCGCAGTTCGGCTGGCATGTCATCAAGGTCGAGGACAAGCGCACCAAGCAGCCGCCGGCGTTCGACCAGGTCAAGGACCAGGCGCGCCAGGCGGTCATCCGCGACAAGTATTTCGCGCTGGTCAAGTCGCTGCGCGCCAACGCCAAGGTCGACATCCCCGATGCGAACCTGAAGAAGACGGTCGACGCGCTGGAAAGCGCCAAATAGGCCAGATTGGGCTCCGATAGGGCGCGCTGCCGCCCTGTCGCTTCTATTTGGCAGGGCGAGCGATGATGCGTCGACGCCGCCGCCGGACCGCCGTGGCGTCGCCGGCATCGTCAGCGACGATGCCTTTCAAGACATAGCCGACCGCCCTGCGCAGCGTCGCTTCGTCCTCGTCCAGGCGGTTCGTCAGAAGATGCGTCCAGGCGAACGAGGCAATCAGGTCGGCGACGACAGTGGCATCGACGTCGGCAGCTATTTCTCCCCTTGCCTTGGCGCGTTCGACCATCTGGCCGGTGTGGACACGACGCCCTCTTGCGTATTCGGCGAGGGCGGCGGCGGCTTTTTCGTCCGACTGCGCCTCGGCAATCAGCGATCTGAACACGCTGCCCGACGACGTGTCGCGCCAATGCGCGAACAAGCTCTTCAGAAAGCCGACGAGATCCTCCGCAAGGTTCCCGGTATCGGGATTGTCGACGCGCTTTTGCCGTTGATAAACGTCGAGCAGCAAGGCGGCCTTGCTTGGCCACCAGCGATAGATCGTCGGTTTTCCGGCGCGTGCGCGGCGCGCCACCGCCTCGATCGAGAAGCCGGAATAGCCAGCTTCGACCAGTACCGCCTCGGCGGCATCGAGAATGGCATCGGCGCTTTCCGGGCTGCGCCGTGCGCCAGCCGACTTGCGCCCGGGATCGGTGATTTCGCCCATCTCTTCTTCCTTACGCGCGATTTCGCAGCCATCATATACAACTCTTGACGAAACGGAACGATCCGTTTTATATGTAACGGAACGTTCCGTAACGATAAGGAGAGTTTGGTGAACTCGACCGCCGTGACCCGCTTTTCGCGCCTGCGCTTCGCCCTGCTTGTGCTGCTCGGCGTGTATCCGCTGATCACTGCCATTCTGTATGTGGTTTTTCCGCTGATGCAGGAATGGCAAATCTGGCAGCGTACGCTGGTCATCGCGCCGCTGATGGTCTCGATCATGATCTGGGGACTGATTCCGGGCGTGCAGCGGGCGTTTCGCGGGTTCATCAACCCAGCGGTCCGCTGATGTTCATTCCAGCGCTTGCGACGTTTCCGACGCAACGCGCCACGCGCCATCGGCCAGCACGAGTTCCAGCGTCACCCGCGCCTTGCCGGTCAGGCGCTGCGCCGATTTGTCTTTCGGCACATAGTCGTAGCGCATGGCGAAAACCACGTCGGCACGGTCCTTGCCGTGCGGCGTCACCTCAAGGCTGCCGGGCTCGAGACCGAACGACCATGATGCCCATTGCGCGAACCAGTCGGTCTTGACCTTGACGATCGCCTCGCTGTCGTAGCGCGTGCCGTAGATGATGGCCGACGAACCGTAGAGCCGCTTGACGGTTTCGCGCATTCTCCTGGCATCAGGCGCCAGATAGTTTTCGCGCAAGAATTTTTCGATGGCACCCTCGTCGCCGACGGAGCGTTCGAGCGCAGCCACCTGCGACGCGGGAGCCGGGCTGACAGCCGGTTTCGGTTGCCGGGCAGTGTCTCCGCCCGGAACGAATTCGAAACGCTCGAGCAGCGACCCCTGCTCCCAGGGACGCTGCGCCTCGCGCGTTGCCGAAACGACGTCGCGGCGCACCGCGATCATCATGTCGTTGATGCTTTGTCCGGGCTCGGCCATATGCCGCAAAAGTGCCGCCGCAAAGGGCGAGTTGCGCCCCGTCCCGTCCATTGCGACGGCGCCGGGCGCAGTCGAGAAGGCGATGAATGAGCCGCGTGTCGACTCGAACTGGGCAAGACCGGCGAGAGCCGTCGCCGAGCGCGTCGTGGCGCTGCGGCTGAGACTTCGGGCAAACGGGTTGTTGCGGCAGGCATCGAGGAAGACCAGGCTGACCTTGGTCTGCTGCTCCATGATGTCGAGAACCTCGTCGATCGGCACCGCCTCGAGCTGCAGCTTGACCGGCATGTCCAGCCGGGCGTCGACCGGCACGATGAAGTTGCGCCCGTCGACCTGCAGGCCGTGGCCGGCATAGTAGAACAGCCCGGCACCGGCACCCTGCAGCGCATCGGAGAATTCGCCGATCTTGCGTTCGAGCTCGCGCTTGCCGAGATCGTTGCCTTCGATCACCTCGAAACCGATGGCGCGCAGCTTGTCGGCGATGTCGAGCGCATCGTTGACGGGATTGGCCAGCGTGCCGGCTTCGGCGTAGCTGCCGTTGCCGACCACAAGCGCCACGCGCCGCGCCGTCTGCGCATCGGCGCGCAGCAGCAGAAAGCCCAGAAACGCCAGTGCCAAGACCACAAGCCTGCCCATGGGGCAGGATCATAGCGCTATCGGTCGCAGCGACGCCAACAAATTTGCAACAGCCTGCTTGCTGCATGAGGCGGTGTCAGGCTTCCGGCACCCGTAACGGCTGTGAAACGCCTTGCGCCAGCGCGTGCTATCGGGCAAACCGGCGTTCCTTTCGCGATTTTTCCCGCCCGGGGTCTTCCATGTCCACACAGGTTTCGCCGCTCGCGCCGAAGAAATATCCCAAGATGCCGGTGATCGAGGGCGCGCGCATCGCCACCGCCGAGGCCGGCATAAAATACAAGAACCGCACCGACTTGCTGGCCATGGTGTTCGACGCCGGCACCACCGTCGCCGGCGTGTTCACCAGGTCGAAATGCCCTTCGGCGCCGGTCGATTTCTGCCGGCAGAACCTCGTGGCTGGCAAGGCACGCGTGCTGGTGGTCAATTCCGGCAATGCCAATGCCTTTACCGGCCAGAAGGGCCGCGCCTCGACGGCACTCACGGGCGAGGTGGCGGCGAAGGCGGCCGGCTGCACAGCGGGCGAGGTGTTCCTGGCCTCGACCGGCGTCATCGGCGAACCGCTCGACGCCAGCAAGTTCAGCCATCTGCTGGCCGGTCTGGTCAAGGACGGCAAGCCGGAATTGTGGACCGAAGCCGCCAAGGCGATTATGACCACCGACACCTATCCCAAACTGGCGACCGCGACGGTCAAGCTCGGCGATGCCGACGTCACCATCAACGGTATCGCCAAGGGTGCCGGGATGATCGCGCCCGACATGGCGACGATGCTTTCCTTCATCGCCACCGATGCGCCGATCGCAGCATCCGTGCTGCAGGACCTCCTGTCGCGCGGCACGGCCAAGACCTTCAACGCGGTTACCGTCGACAGTGACACCTCGACCAGCGACACGCTGCTGATGTTCGCCACGGGTGCTGCCGCCAGGCGCGGCGCGCCGGCAATTTCCGACCCCAAGGATGCGCGCCTCGGCGCGTTCCGCCGTGCCCTCGGCAAGGTGCTGAAATCGCTGGCACTACAGGTGGTGCGCGACGGCGAGGGCGCCCGCAAGCAGGTCGAGGTCACCGTCACCGGAGCCAAATCGGCCCGCTCGGCCAAGCGCATCGCGCTGTCGATCGCCAATTCGCCGTTGGTCAAGACGGCAGTCGCCGGCGAGGACGCCAATTGGGGCCGCGTCGTCATGGCTGTCGGCAAGGCCGGCGAACCGGCCGACCGCGACCTTCTGTCGATCTGGTTCGGCGACAACCGCCTGGCCTATCAGGGCGAGCGCGACGCCGCGTATTCCGAGGAGGCGACTTCGGCGTATATGAAGCGCGACGAGATCCGCATCCGCGCCGATATCGGCATCGGCCGCGGCAAGGCGACGGTGTGGACCTGCGATCTCACCAAGGAATATGTCGCCATAAACGGCGATTATCGGAGCTGATGGCGTTGGCTTCCAGACATCCGGCAAGCGTGTTGGCGATCGTGCGCCGCTATGAGGCGGCCGGCTTTCGCGCCTGGCCGGCGGCCGCCGTCCATTATGACGGCACCTGGGTGGTTCGGCTGACGGCCGGCCACCCGGCCAAGCGGCTGAACTCGGTCAATCCGCTCGATCCGGGCGACATCCAGCACATTGCCGAGCGCATCGGTCGCGCCAGCCGCCGCTTCGACGCGTATGGCAGGCCGCTGACCTTTCGCATCTCACCGCTGTCGGGGCCTGATCTTTCGAAGTACCTCGACAGCGAAGGCTGGAGTACGTTCGCGGAGTCGCTGGTCATGCGGCTGCCGCTGGCGGACGCCGCGCTCGACGATGCCATGGACCAGATTCCGTTGAAGGACATCAGCCGTTTCATCGGCGCGGCGCTCAAGGTGAGCGGCTCGGATGTGTCGCTGCGTCCGGGCCTGTCGGAGATCATCGGCGCCATCCAGCCGGAGGCCGGGCTGTTTGCGCTGGAGGCCGGCAGCGAACCGCTGGCAACGTTGATCTGCGTGCATGACGGCGATCTTGCCGGCCTGTTCGAGATCGCCACTGACAGGTCGGTGCGCAACCAGGGCCATGGCCGCCATCTCATCCGGTCGGCGCTGAAATGGGCGCGGCTGCGCGGGGCGCGGGAAGCCTGGCTGCAGGTCGAGGCGGACAACGCGCCGGCGCTGGCGCTCTACCGTTCGCTCGGATTCGACGAAGTCTATCGCTATCGCTATCGCCGGCCACCCGGCGCATGAGCGGCTTGGATACGATCGGCAAACGCCTGCTCCTGGTCGCGGCCTGCGCGCTGGTCGATGCCGACGGGCGCGTGCTTTTGGCGCAGCGGCCCGAAGGCAAGCAACTCGCCGGCCTGTGGGAGTTTCCGGGCGGCAAGGTCGAGCCCGGTGAGACGCCGGAACAATGCCTGATCCGCGAATTGTACGAGGAGATCGGCATCGAAACCGACATCCCTTGCCTGGCGCCACTCACCTTCGCCAGCCATTCTTACGATGATTTTCACCTGCTGATGCCGCTGTTCGTCTGCCGTCGGTTCCGCGGCATTGCCCAGCCGAAGGAAGGCCAGGTGCTGAAATGGGTGCGGCCGCGCCAGATGCGCGATTTTCCAATGCCGCCGGCCGATGCCCCGCTGATCCAGTTCCTCATCGATCTGCTGTAGCGGCCGACCTGCCGTAGATCGGGCAGCGCCGCAACGCGCCGGCAGCAGCGTTAATGAAAGATTTATCTGACCGTGAAAAATTGACGCTAGGCGGTTTCGCCGATTCCACCGCTGGGGAGCGATTTGCATGAGCCTTGAAAAGGACTGGGACTCGCCTTGGCCCGACCGCCTTCCTGGCGCCGCCAATGCCGGCATGGGAATATTGCGCATCGCTCTCTTGTTCGGCTCGGCCGCGGTGGCTCTGGCCTTGATCGCGACGCCCTACCTCGACAGCCGGACCCGCTCGCAGTTTGCCCGCGACGGGCTTGATACGATGAGCACCGGCTCGATCGGCCAGCGCGACAGCTATACGCTACGCAAGAGCGTGCTGCAGCCGCTGCCCAGTTCGGTCTGCGTTATACGGGCCGATGGCAGAAGCAGCGGCGACTGCTGACTCCTCAACAGATCTCCAGGATTCGGCTGTTTCCTAGGGCCAAAACCCAATCAGCCCCTTGAAGGGAGGGCGCTTTCCTGATTCACCAGCGGGTGTGGATCAGGAGGAGCAGTATGGCTTTGTTTTGGCTATCGGACGAAGCATGGGCAACGATCGAGCCGCACTTGCCCAAGAACCAGCCTGGTGCGCGTCGCGTGGACGATTGTCGGGTGATTTCGGGTATCCTGCACGTGCTGAAGGTGGGTTGCCGCTGGTGTGATTGTCCTGCCGATTATGGTCCCTCGACCACGGTTTACAATCGCTTCAACCGCTGGTCGCGACGAGGCTTCTGGCTGAAGATGCTTGATGCGCTGGTTCAGGCCGGCGCAGTGACGAAAAGCACCGCGATCGACAGCACCTACGTCAAAGCCCAGCGGGCGGCATTCGGCGCAAAAGGGGGCGCCAAGCGCAGGTCATCAGCCGTTCGCGCGGCGGTTGGACAACTAAGGTCCATGCACTCACAGACGTCGTCGGCCGCCCCTACGCGTTGATGTTGACCGCAGGAAACGTCAGCGACGTGAAGGCAGCGCCAGCCCTACTCGAACGCGCTGGCCCGATGCGCTACCTATTGGGCGACAAGGGCCACGATGCGGATCGACTGCGCCGTTCACTGCGCGAGGGAAAGACTACGCCGGTAATCCCGGGACGGCGCAATCGAAAGAGAGCAATCCGTTACGACCAAGAGCGATACCGTGGACGACACTTGATCGAGAACGCCTTCTGCCGCCTAAAGGATTTCCGCCGCATCGCCACCCGCTACGACAAACTCGCCACCAACTTCCTGTCTGGGGTGGCATTGGCTACCATGATCTCGTTCTGGCTCTGAGAGGCGACGAAATGCTCAATCCGGCGATGAACAACACAAAATGGGATGAGCTTCGGCTAGAAATGTACGCGCTCACGCCGCCACCATCTTGGAGCACGCTTTCCACAAACGGCTACCACTCACAGCCCGACCGCGAGTGGTTCTACCACTTCAGCGAGGGCGGATACGAATCCATCCTTCACTTAGACATTCAGGTCGAAACGCCCGCCCAGCGAGAACTTGTCCGCTCGGCTCTCAAGAAGGTGCATGTGCCCGGCGAGGAAATGCCTGACGGCTTTCGCGTGTTCGGTTATCTTCAGGATGGTCAGGCCGCCGAGTTTATATGAGGTCTTCGTTGCTGACCTGATCGAGTCTGGACCCTAGAATGCAGCTGGTTCCTAGAATGCAGCTGGTTCACCGCGCGTTAAGCCTGTCGTATTAACCTTTCTTAACGGGTCGGCGCTAGGTTCGGGCAAGAGGGATAGGCGCCCATGAAAATGTTGCTGCAACGATTTTTAGAAGACGAGAGGGGTGCGACGGCTATCGAATATGGTTTGATCGTCGCCGTTCTGTCGCTTGCCATTGTCGCTGGTATTGGCCAGGCTGCCGGCGCCATCCAGTGGTTGTTCAGCGACAACAGCAGCAAGCTTGCCAACGCTTTTGCACAGTGACCTGCTTAGCTTTTGCGTGGGATACGCTTAGCTTTTGCGCAAGGATGCGCTCAGGGGCCGCCGGGGTTTTCCAGGATTGTCTTCAGCGATATTTTTGCGGAGCCCGGCTTCAGCGGCTTTTGCTGAGAGGCATCGGGCGCCCAGCCTGACATCCAGACCACCGAGAAACTCGCCCTGACGCGGCCATCGGCATCCGAAAACCGCTCCGCATAGATTTCGGCGGCGCGCGCGAACAGCGCTCGCGTGCCCGGCCGCCTGCTGCGGTCGACAAGCGCGCTGGTCTCGCCCATGGCGCGCAGATCGGCGACCAGGCCAAATAGCGAATCGTAGCGCACCGTGATCGTCTCGACGTCGGCAACTGGCAGTGCCAGGCCGGCGCGCTGCAGCAGCGCGCCGGCGTCGCGGACGTCGGTGAACGGGATCACACGCGGGCTGGCGCCGCCATAGAGTTCGGTCTCGGCGGCAAGCAGGCTTTCGCGCAGTTCGGAGAGCGTGCCTGTGCCGGCGAAGGCGCCAAGGAAAAGCCCGTCCGGCTTCAGCGCCCGGCGGACCTGCACCAGCATGCCGGGAATGTCGTTCATCGCCTGCAGCGACAGCAGCGAGACTGCGAGGTCGAGGCTTTCCGGCTCGAATGGCACGGTTTCCAACGGCGCCAACAGTCCTGGCTGGCCACCCAGGAAAGCGGCGTCGGCCTCGACGCGCACGTTTTCCGTCACCTTGCCGCTTTCGGCGAGCACCTCTGCTGCTGCCGGCGTCTGGCAAAACAATGAGGCCGCCTTGCCGAACCTGCGTTCGACTGCGCCGAGCCGGTCGGCAAGATCCTCGGCCGCACGCCGCATGAGGAAATCCGCGCTGGCGATGGGGCGGGCCAGTGCCCGGCGCTTGCGCGCCAGCCAGAGCGAGGTGTCAATTACAGGCTGCAATGGGCAGGTCCTTGTGCTTCGCTCTCTGATATAGTGATGCGGAGGACCAACCACGTGGCCGATCCCATGCCAGAGATCAAGCGTATTGCGATCAAGAGCATTGCCCGCAAGGCATTGGGCTGGCCAGCGCGCCTCTTGTTCCCGCCCGTCTGTGCCGGCTGCCGCCGCCATGTCTCGCAGCCCGGCGTGTTGTGCGGCGCCTGCTGGCCGAAACTCAGGCTGCTGGAACGGCCGTGGTGCCCGGTGATGGGCACGCCGTTCACCCACAATATGGGTGAGGGTTTCCTGTCGGCGGAGGCGATAGCCGACCCGCCGCCGTTCGAGCGCGCGCGGGCGGCGGTCGCCTATTCCGGCGTTGCCCGCCAGATGGTGCAAGGGCTGAAATACCAGGACCGCACCGATCTGGCGCCGTGGATGGCGCGCTGGATGCTTCGCGCCGGTGCCGAGCTCATCGCCGAGGCCGATGTGGTCGTGCCGGTGCCGCTGCACTGGCGGCGTTTCTTCAGGCGGCAGTTCAACCAGTCGGCGGAACTGGCGCGGGCGGTGGCGCAACTCGGCGAGCGGCCTTTCGCGCCATCAGCCATCAGGCGCGTCAAACTCACGCGCCAGCAGGTCGGGCTGGAGCGGCGGGAACGCGAGGAAAATGTTCGCGCCGCATTCAAAGTGCCTGATGAGGCGGAGATCGAAATCACCGGCCGCCGGGTGCTGCTGATCGACGACGTCTACACCACCGGCGCCACCGTCCGCGCGGTCGCCAAGGCGTTGAAGAAGGGCGGCGCCGGCGCGGTCGACGTACTGACCTTTGCGCGTGTGCTGCCGGGGGACTTTCGGGCCGACGAATCGGCGCCTATATAGCCTAGGAACGAGGCAGGATTGCTGACCGATGGTCGATGTGACGATCTACACGCGGATGATGTGCGGCTATTGCACCGCGGCCAAGCGGCTGCTCGATAGGAAGGGTGTGACCTACACCGAGCACGACGCCTCCTTCTCGCCGGAGCTGCGCCGGGAGATGATCTCCCGCGCTCACGGCCGTTCCACCTTTCCGCAGATATTCATCGGCGACACGCATGTCGGCGGCTCTGACGATCTCCACGAATTGGAGGCGGAAGGACGGCTGGACAAATTGCTCGCCAACGGCTCGGCCAGATAAGGACATGACGATGGGTGGTTTCAAGGCGGCGGCGATCCAGATGCGTTCGGGAACCAGCCCGGAGCGCAACGCGGTCGATCTGGAACGGCTGGTGCGCGAGGCGGCAGGCCTTGGCGCGACCTATATCCAGACGCCGGAAATGACCGGGGCGCTGATCCGCGACAGCCAGGCACGGGCCGCTTCCTTCACCTCCGAGGACAAGGACATCGTCGTCTCGACGTCGCGGCGGCTGGCCAAGGAGATCGGCATTTTCCTGCATATCGGCTCGACCGCCATTCTGCGCGCCGACGGCAAGCTTGCCAACCGCGCCCTTCTGTTCGGGCCGGACGGCGCCACGATTGCCACCTACGACAAGATCCACATGTTCGACGTCGATCTCGACAATGGCGAGAGCTGGCGCGAATCCGCCGCCTATGAGCCTGGCACCGAGGCCGTCGTCGCCGAAGTCAATGGCGCGAAGGTCGGCTTTGCCGTCTGCTACGATCTGCGCTTTCCGCAGCTGTTCCGTGCCGAGGCGCTGGCCGGCGCCGATCTGCTTTCGGTGCCCGCCGCCTTCACCCGCCAGACCGGCGAAGCGCATTGGCACGTGCTGCTCAGGGCGCGCGCCATCGAGAACGGCGCCTATGTGGTTGCCGCCGCGCAAGGCGGCGTGCACGAGGACGGCCGCGAAACCTATGGCCATTCGCTGATCGTCGATCCCTGGGGCCGCATCGTCGCCGAAGCTGCGCATGACGAGCCGGCGGTGATCGTCGCCGAGATCGACCCGGCGCAGTCAGTCGCTGCGCGCAAAAAGATACCGAATCTCAAAAACGCACGCGATTTTGCCGTAAACGCCGGTTCGGCGGAGGCAATTCCGCTCAGGGGTGCCGCCTCTTGATCCGCTTTTCCCTGATCTGCGAGCACGAGCACGAGTTCGAGGCCTGGTTCCGCAGCAACGACGATTTCGACACCCAGAAGAGGCGCGGTTTCGTCGATTGCCCGGCCTGCGGCTCGCACAAGGTCGACAAGGCGCTGATGGCGCCTGCCGTCTCGACCGGGCGCAAGCGCGAAAGCATCGCGCTGGCCATGGGCGAGGCGCAGAAGCAGGCGCTGGCGCAGCTCAAGGCCCTGGCCGACAAGGTGCGCGAGAATGCCGACTATGTCGGCGACAAATTTGCCGAGGAAGCGCGCAAGATCCATTTCGGCGAGAGCGATCCGCGCGGCATCTATGGCGAGGCGACGCTGGACGAGGCCAAGAGCCTCGCCGAAGACGGCGTCGAGTTCATGCCTATTCCAAGCTTCCCCGACGACCGCAACTGAGGAAAGTCTTGCCCCATCCGGAGAAGACTGAAAAGCGGCGTGGTTCAGAGGTAGTGATCCGTGTTTTCAGCTGGTTGGCTATAAAGTCGATCGATAAGAGGACGATCGATGGGTTGCCAGTTTTCTATAATGGCGAGAGCGGTGGGAAAGATGCAGATAAGGTTGCCGCCGCGCTGCGGTTGATTCAAGAATTTGACCCTATTCGATACAGCCGTCTGGTCCGCGATCTCAAACGGATCTGGATTACAATCAATCTAGGTGCCGCTGCGCAATTTGTGAAATCGACTTCGACTTGCGAGCTTGATCGGCGATTTGTTCTAGGCGAGCACACGCTGACCGACCAGATCGCCAGCGCGATAGTGCATGAGGCGACGCATGCGCGTCTCCATCAGCGAGGCATTGGCTATGAGGAGGAATTGCGCCACCGGGTGGAGTGGGTTTGCATGAGACGTGAACTGGCTTTTGCGGCGAAACTGCCGGACGGGGCGAGTATTCGTCAATGGGTCGAAGCTCGACAAACGGAACCCTCGGATTTTTCCAATGTAGCGATGAATGGTCGGCAAATTGATAGCGCGCGTGATGCCTTGCTCCATCTCAATGCTCCAGGTTGGCTGGCAGACTTGATCGTCTTTTTCGCCCGGCGGCGATATCAGAGGCGTATTAGGCGACAAGAAGCTGAAGCGCATTTCGACAAGCGAAAATGATGCTCCGTTTCGCTTGTGGGGATTCGCTTCCGCCCAGAGCGGCGATGCCGCCGCCCCTCGCACAAGCGTCCGCAGTTTCAGGCCGAGCAGCAAGGATGGGGCTCGCGGGCAATCGTTTCGCTGCTTCTTTCATGCCCACTGCCTGACGGGCTTGCTTCACTTGACGGAGTTGCTTCCGCATAGGCTGCAAACTGGCGTTCAAGCGCCTTGACTGCACTGCTGCGCCAGCCCTCCGCCAGGGATTCCGACATGGGATCGGGGAAGATTTCCTCTTCGCCGTTCTCCACGCCGTCCAGGATCGCCCGCGCGACAGACTCCGGAGAGGCTTTCGCGATGTCCAGGCCCCGTGTCATGTCCGTGTCCACCGGGCCGGGAAGGACCCTGTGGACGCTGACACCCCGTCCGGCCAAAAGGGTGCGCAACGACTGCGACAGCGAGAACGAGGCCGCCTTCGAGACCGAGTAGGCCGGACTGAACGGCACGGCGGCAATCGAGGCCAGCGACAGAATGTTGACGATGGCTCCCCGCGACCGGGCGAGCAACGGCAGCAGAGCCTGGGTAACGTCGTACGAGCCGAAGAGGTTTGCGGCGAGCTGTTGTTCGAGCACACGACGGTCGCTGAGGTCATCGATGGGCGATACGCCGGCGTTGTTGATGAGGATATCGAGAGCATCGATCTTCTCGACGGCCTCCCGGATCTGCGCAGCGTTGGTCACATCCATGGTCAGGGACGTCACACGCCGGTCCGGATGAGCCATCGGTTGGCGGGTTGCGGCATAGACGCGCTTTACGCCTCTGCTCAGGGCTTCCTCGACCAGTGCCCGACCGATGCCCCGATTGGCGCCAGTCACCAGGATGGTTGTACCTTCGATCTTCATTGCGTCTCTCCTAATGCTTATCGTTGTGTTCGAGCCCAGTGCACAGTCTAGCCGCGACTCAAGGTTGGCGCGCCGCAACTCAGGTTGGCTACAGTCGCCGTTGTCGATACGACTGGTTGGTGAGATGGACTTAGCGCCGGGCATCGAAGCCATGGGAGTGACAAGTGTGACGGGATTCCGATGGACTCGCTGATCACGGCCGCGGCGCATGCGCTTGCGACGGGCGATCCGCTTGGCGCCTTGAAGCGGGTTGCGCTGCGCGACGATGCGCCGGCACTGGCGTTGCGCGGTATCGCGATGGCGCAGCTTGGCGACCTGGTTCGGGCGAAGGTTCTCCTCAAGAGGGCGGCGCGCGCATTCAGCCCGAGGGAGGCCGTGGCCCGCGCGCGGTGTATCGTCGCCGAGGCCGAGATCGCGCTCGTCTCGCGCGACCTTACCTGGCCGGCCAAGGCACTCGACGCCGCACGGGCGACGCTTGAAAAGCATGGCGACCGCGTCAACGCCGCGCATGCGCGCAACCTCGACGTTCGGCGCCTACTGCTGATCGGCCATCTCGACGAAGCCGAGCGCAGGCTGGACGGCTTCGATCCCTCGCCGCTGCCGCCGGCATCGCGGGCCGCCCACGAGCTGGCTGTCGCCGGCATCGCCATCCGCCGCTTGCGGACCGGCCCTGCGCGCGCCGCGCTTGGCCTGGCGGCGCGGGCGGCGCGCGCGTCCGGCATCCCCGCGCTGATCGCGGAGGTGGAGAGCGCATCGCTGGTGCTGGACACGCCGGCCGCACGCCTTGTCGCGCGTGGCGGGGAACGGCCCCTCCTGCTCGATGAAGTCGAAGCGCTCCTGGCGTCGGGGGCGCTCGTGGTGGATGCATGCCGCAATGTCGTGCGTGTCGCAGACACCGTCGTCTCGCTGGCGACCCGCCCGGTGCTGTTCGCGCTGGCCCGCGCGCTGGCCGAAGCCTGGCCGGGGGACGTGGCAAGAGCGACGCTCATTGCGCGCGCTTTCCGCGGAAAGGACGCGGACGAATCACATCGCGCACGATTGCGCGTCGAAGTCGGGCGGCTTCGCGCGGAGCTTCGGAGCTTGGCGGATGTGAGCGCGACGAAGCGGGGCTTTGCGCTGGCCCCGCGCCGCGCAGGTGAGGTCGTCGTGCTGGCGCCACCCGTCGAAGAAGAGCGTGCCGCCGTGCTCGCCTTCCTCGCCGACGGCGAGTCTTGGTCGAGTTCGGCCCTGGCGATTGCGCTTGGAGCCAGTTCGCGTACCGTGCAGCGAGCGCTCGAGCAGCTCGCCCAGGCCGGCAAGGTGCAGTCGTTCGGCCGCGGACGGGCGCGTCGCTGGATGACCCCGCCGCTGACGGGTTTCCCGACAATCTTGTTACTCCCCGGCCCACTGCCGGGCTACTAGGATGGAATTATGGAACGATCCGCAGCCGAAATCCTTCGAGAATATGGACCCTTTCCGGGTGTCGACCACGTGGACGGCGTTACCTTCGACGGTGAGCATGTCTGGTTTGCCTCAGGCGACAGATTGAACGCCTTCGATCCGGCGAGCGGCAAAGTGGTGCGCTCGATCGACGTCGCGGCACACGCCGGAACGGCCTTCGACGGCCAGCATCTCTATCAGATCGCCGAGGATCGCATCCAGAAGATCGATCCGAAGAATGGCCAGGTGCTGGCGACGATCCCGGCGCCCGGCAATGGCGGTGATTCCGGGCTCGCCTGGGCCGAAGGAACACTCTGGGTCGGGCAGCATCGGGGCCGAAAGATTCATCAGGTCGATCCCGAGACAGGGGCAATTCTTCGCACCATCGTTTCCAACCGCGTCGTCACCGGCGTCAGCTGGGTCGACGGCGAGCTGTGGCATGGCACCTGGGAGGGTGAGGAGAGCGATGTCAGACGGATCGATCCTGAAACGGGAAAGGTCCTTGAGAAGCTCGATATGCCGCCGGGAACAGGCGTGTCGGGGCTCGAATCCGATGGCGGCGACCAGTTTTTCTGTGGCGGCGGAAACAGCGGCAAGATCAGAGCTGTTCGCCGGCCCAAACGAGGCTCGGCGACCAGGATCTGAGTTTTTGCCGTCCGTAGCCGTTTGACCATTCGAGCTAACTGGTTTTTGCGGTTTTTAGCCCGGTGGTCCGAACCAGGTGTTCATCGCGTCTTGAAGACCATCCTGCGTCCTGTCGCCTACCCAAGCAACATATCCGTCGGGTCGGATTAAAACTGCGGTTGGAGCGGAGACCAAACCTAGCGAAGGCAACTCCCATGGATCGTCGCATTTGGCGTAAACCAACTTAATGCGGTCTGACCACGGCTTGATGTCGAGGCTGCCCGGCGCGTCGAGATTCAAGAGCACTGGCCGCGCATTTTGGAGGAGCGCAAATACGCGCATGGGACCATCAGGCGTGGCCAGGTCGAGGTCGGGCATGCGGCGGCCGACCAGCGGATGCCCCTGGCCGAGGTCGTAATGGATACCAAGTCCGGACATCTCGGCAGCGATCCGTTTGCGAGGCTCCTCCATCCCAAGGAGCTCTGATACGATTTCACGCAAGGCTTCAGTGCGATCATCAGTACGTTGCAATGCGACCTGTGCCATTGTCGTACGCAACACGCGGGCCGCAACCGGATGCCGCTCGATGTGATAAGTGTCGAGCAAGCGTTCAGGCGATGTTCCTTTCACCACTTGGGCCAACTTCCAACCGAGGTTCACCGCATCCTGCACACCGATATTGAGGCCTTGTCCGCCCACCGGGGAATGCACATGGGCGGCATCGCCCGCTAGGAGAACCCGGCCCTTGCGGTAAGCCGCCGCCTGCCGCGACATGTCCGTGAACCTGGAAATCCAGGTTGGGCTATGGATTCCGTAATCTGTTCCGCATGCGGCGACGAGCGCTTCGCGGAGATCGCGCAGCGTGGGCTCGGTCGTGGCGCCGACATTCTTTTCAGTGACCATGACGCCTATGGGACCTTTATCGGCAAAGACGACCTTGCCGTCACGAATTTCGTACTCTTCCCTGCCGAAGGCATGGATGCCAAGTGCGGTGCGATGAATGCCCAGTGGCGGCTCCTCCGCCATCTCGGCCTCGGCGAGGATGCTGCTGGTCGTCGCATCCCATCCTCGAAACTCAATGCCAGCAGCTTTGCGGACCAGACTGCGGCCTCCATCACACCCGACGAGATAGCTTGCCCGCAGCGACGCACCATCGGACAGTTCGATGGTGACGCCGGCGTCGTCCTGCACGAAACACGTTAATTCACGGGCGCGATAGATCGGCACTGCCAGCTCGCTGACCCATCCAGCGAGAATGCGCTCAATGTGTTTCTGTCTCAGCGCCAGCCCGTAGTTGTGGCGGGTCGGAAAATCGCTGATGTCTAAACGCATCGCCGCGAATCCCGTGACTTGGGCTATTTGTCCTTCCGCGAGGAACCGGTCCGCGATGCCGCGCTGATCGAAAACTTCGAGAGTGCGTGAGCTCAGACCTCCAGCACGCGAACCGGCAAGCTCTTGGTTCGGGCGGCGTTCGACAATGGCTACGTCGATGCCTGCCAACGCCAGCTCGCCTGCCAGGGTTAGGCCCGTCGGACCTCCTCCGGTAATCACGACTGCATGTTCTGTCATCGGCAAACTCCCCTGGCAGTTACGACTCCCAATCAATGATCGCAGAGTCCCAGTGGTTACCGTTTGGGTTAGTTCAGGCTCGCTATCAGTTTTTCGAGCAGGCGAGCCAGCATGATCTGCTCCGGGCGTATCAGGCCGGAAAGTATCTGGTGCTCGTTGGCGACGTGAGCGGTAACCGCCTCGTCAATCAACGCCAGACCCTTTTTAGTCAGCTGCACGACAATGCCGCGGCGATCGTCGGGGTGCGGCCCGCGCTTGATCAGGCCGGATTTCTCGAGCCGATCGAGGCGGTTGGTCATCGCGCCCGACGTCACCATCGTCGCCTCGTAGAGAGCCGTCGGCGTCAGCGCGTATGGCGGCCCGGAACGACGCAGCGTCGCCAGCACATCGAATTCTCCGGATTGCAGCCCGTAACTTGCAAACAGCGGCGCCAGCCGCTCTCGTGCGATCAGCGAGGCGGCTTCGTTCAACCGTCCGAGCACGGCCATCGGCGAGACATCGAGATCCGGCCGTTCCTTTTTCCATTGCCCGATCGCTTTTGCTGCGCGATCCATGTCTCTCACCGTTATGTATCTTGACGTGAAGAATCTTTACCTTATCTTACCTCAGCTTCTGGTGTAGGCCAAGGGCCGCGAACGGGCGACGGGACGGTGCGATGAAATTTCTCTGGGACTCGGCGCTTGGCCTTCTGGTCGTCACCGGTGGACTGCTCGGCCTGACGCTGCCGTTCGGCAAGATCGCGACGGCGGCCGGCGTGGCCGCCATGGTCTGGGCCTTCGTCATCTCGCTTGGTGCCGGCGGCGTGCTTTTGTGCGCATTGCTGCTCAACGGGAAGCGCATGCGGCTTACGCCGCACAGGCTGCGCTATTTCTTCGTCACCGCGGCCGTCTCATATGCAATCCCCAATCTGCTGATGTTTTCAGCCATTCCGCATCTGGGCGCCGGCTACAGCGGCATCATGTTCACGCTGTCGCCGGTCGTCACGCTGGTGTTCTCGATGCTGCTCGGCGTCAGGCGCCCGACCATGCTGGGCATCGTCGGCATAGTCGTCGGTTTCGTCGGCGCAGTCATGGTGGCGGTGACGCGCGGCGAAGCGGGCCAGCCGGCCGAATTTTTCTGGGTTGCGATGGGCCTGCTCATCCCGGTCAGCCTCGCCGCCGGCAACATTTACCGCACCGTCGACTGGCCCGAAGGCACCGGCCCGATCGAGCTCGCCGTCGGCAGCCACCTGGCAGCAGCCTTGATGCTGGTTGCCGGCATTCTGGTCCTGCTTGGCGGCAATGCATTCGGCTCGCTCGGCGGCGTGCCGCTGGTCGCAGCGGCACAGGTGGCATCAGCCTCGGCGATGTTCGCCTTCTTCTTCTTCCGCCTGCAAGCGGTCGGCGGCCCGGTCTATCTCAGCCAGATCGGCTATGTCGCGGCGGCGGTCGGGCTGTTTGCCGGGACCCTCTTCCTCGGCGAGCGCTATCAACTGCTGACCTGGGCCGGTGCCGTCATCATCACCGCCGGCGTGTTCATCACCACCAAGGCGCAAAGCCAGAGGCCATAGGGGCCAGAAGGCGTAAGCTTCAGACGGATGCCTTCTCCGCCAGCACCATGTAGTTGACGTCCATGTCCTTCGAGCGCTGCCAGCGGTCGGCGAGCGGGTTGTAGGTGACGCCGGTGCGGTCGATGACGGTCAGACCGGCGCCGGCAAGCGCCTTTTCCAGTTCCTCGGGGCGCACCAGCTTGCCGAACTGGTGGGTGCCGCGTGGCAGCCAACGCAGCACATATTCGGCGCCGATGATGGCCAGGCCCAGGGCCTTCAGCGTGCGGTTGATGGTGGCGACGAACATAATGCCGCCAGGCTCGACCATCTCGCCGCATTTGGCCAGGAACAGATCGACATTGGCGACATGCTCGACCACTTCCATGTTGAGGATGACGTCGAATTTTTCGCCGGCATCGGCCAGGTCTTCCGCGGTCGTGGCGCGATAATCCACGCTCACGCCGACTTCCGCCGCATGCAGCTTGGCCACTTCGATGTTGGTGGCGGAGGCATCGGCGCCGACCACTTCGGCGCCAAGCCGCGCCATCGGCTCGCACAAAAGCCCGCCGCCGCAGCCGATGTCAAGGAAGCGCAGGCCTTCGAACGGCCGTGCCGCACGCGGATCGCGGCCGAAGCGGGCCGCCACCTGGTCGCGGATATAGGCAAGCCGGATCGGGTTGAACTTGTGCAACGGGCGGAACTTGCCGTTCGGGTTCCACCATTCGGCGGCAAGGGCGGAAAAGCGTTCCACCTCTCCGGCATCGATCGTCGATCGTCGGGGCTCTGGCATGGCGTGGTCTCCTCGGACGCTAGGAAGTCGGGCGCGAGGCTGCGAATGTCAAGGCGCGAAATTCACCGCCGGTGGTGCGATGGGCGCGATGCCTTCCGGCGCCGCCTTTTGCCGGCTGCATTTGTGTCAGCACGTGTCAGTTGATGGTGTGCCGGAAGGAAACGCCTAGGCTTTGGCGGACGAAGCAGAGACATCGGGTTCGGAGGAGTGCGCAATGATGCGAGCGGTTGCTTCCATTCTTTGGCGCCGGCTTGACCAGGAAGGCCACGACGCTTGCCTTCTGTCGGAAGCGAGTTCCGGGTGGAAGCTCAGGGGACACGCGCTTTTCGTCCAGGACGGCGAGCCGTGCAGCATCGCCTACGAGGCGGACTGCGACGCCGATTGGCATACACGATCGGCGCGCGCCGACGGCTTTCTCGGCACGCAAGAGCTGCATTACAGGATCGACCGGCTGACCGAGCGCCAATGGACGCTGAACGGCGAGCATCAAGCGGAAGTCGACGGTCTCATCGATGTCGATCTCGGCTTCACGCCCGCCACGAACCTTTTGGCGCTTCGCCGTTTTGCCCTCGATGTCGGTATGGCGACGCCCGCGCCGGCAGCCTATCTGACATTTCCCGAACTCAGGCTCGTTCGCCTCGAGCAAACCTATCAGCGCGTCGATGCTGCACATTACGCCTATGCCGCCCCGATGTTCGGCTACCACGAGACACTGGAGGTCTCGCCGCTCGGTTTCGTCCTCGACTATCCGCGCCTGTGGCAGGCCATCGTGCGGACGGGCTGAACCGCCCGCGTTGGGAGTGCAGCTGGCCGGTGTGGCTTAACGGCAAATTTACGATATTGGCGGTTTCTTAACGTTGGGTCAGTGTTTGGCATTTAGATTGCTGTCCGAGTAGGGGCAGCCCGGTGCGCATAAGAACCCAGATAGTCGCGACATTGTTCAGCGCCGTGGCCTTGATCGGCCTGGTCGGCGGCGTTGCGATCGTCTCGCAGATATCGCTGACCAAATCCGTGGCGCTGGCCGAGGCGACAAGCGTCGCACGGCAGCTGGCCGAAACTATTGCCTTCAGGGCATCGGACGCGCCGCGTTCATTATTCGAGAGACCAGATGGGCTCCGCGAATTCGTGACTTTGCAGCACGGCCGCTCGAAACGCGATCTCGTCATCGTAGACAAAAACAAGGTTATTTTCGCCGACGTTCCGGGAGAAGAGCAAAATATCGGCACGACGTTCGACTACGATCCCGGCAATGAAATCGCCCGGACGATTGACGACGGCGTGCCGCGCAACTTCGTCGAGGCCAGTGCCGACGTGGCCGATCCGATTGACCTGGTTGCGGTGCCGATCGAGGATGCACCCGGCAAGATCGTCGGCGCCGTCCTGTTCGAATATACGCCGCTGCTGCGTGCCGCGCAGCAGCGCACGAACGATATGCTGTGGCTTGTGGGCCTGTGTACCGCGGCAGCCGTGCTGATCGCGGCGGCCTCCGCCTTCCTGTTGTTGCGAGGCTTCAGTAAAGGCCTTGCTGGTCTCAACCGCGGCATCGAATCGCTGGCGCGCGGCGACGCCGGGGCCCGTATCGGCCGCACCTCCGATGACGAGTTCGGACAGTTGGCGCAAGGGTTCGACACTATGGCCTCCGAAATCGAAGCCTCGCGCGCTCAACTTGTCGATCAGAAGGCCTACATCGAAGACATCGTCCAGACCGTTGCCGAAGGCATCGCCGTCATCGACGGCAAGGGTCAGGTCGTGTCCGTCAATCCGGCGGCAGCCGAGATCATCGGGCGGCGCAGCGACAAGGTCGTGGGGCAGGACTGGCAGTCGGCCCTGGATATCAGGGGGCCGTCGGGAGACAAGCCCGCGTCGGGAACATCTCCGGTCGAACTGGCCATGACCACCGGCCGCCGCCACCAGAATGAGGTGAGGCTGGCAAAGCCGGATGGGACCTCCTTGCCCGTGGTCGTCAGCTGCAATCCGCTCAACCGCGCCGATGGCGGCATCGTGCTGACGCTCAGCGACATCAGCGACCTGCGCAGTGCCGAGCGGGCGGTGCACGATCGTGCCGAAGAACTGGCGAGGCTCAATCGTGAACTGAAAGAGACATCGGAGGCCACGACCCGCCTGGTCAAGCTCGGCGAACTGCTTCAGGCCTGCGTCACTTTTCACGAGGCATTTTCCGTCGTCGGCTCCGCCATGCCTGATTTCTTCGGCGGATTGAGCGGAACCGTTCATCTGACCAGTGCGTCGCGCAACCTGGTGGAGGAGATGGCGCATTGGGGCACCATCCGGTCGAGCGTCGGCCAGTTCGGACCGGAAGATTGTTGGGCGCTGCGGCGCGGCCAGGAGCACGTCGCCGGTCCAGGCATGCTGACGCCGCGCTGCAACCACATCACCGAAAATGGCGGCCGCGGTTATGTCTGTATGCCTCTAGCAGCGCAGGGAGAGACACTTGGCATCCTGCATCTGTGCGAGCCGAATGCCGTTGACAAGCCGGAGTGGCTTGCCGAACGGCAGCAGATACTGCGTGGCGTCGTCGATACGCTGGCGTTGGCGCTTGCCAATCTGCGCCTGCGCGAGACGTTGCGGCAGCAGTCGATCCGGGATCCCAACACCGGGCTCTACAATCGCCGCTACCTTGAGGAGACCAGCAGCCGCGAGCTCAGGCGCCTGGAACGTGCCGAGCAGCCGCTGACGTTGATCATGCTCGACGTCGATCATTTCAAGCAGTTCAACGATACGTTCGGCCATGAAGCTGGGGATCTCGTCCTCAAGCAGGTGGCCGCCACGCTGGTCGACCATGTCAGGGAAAGCGACGTGGTTTCGCGCTACGGCGGCGAGGAATTTGCCTTGATGATGCCGGGAACGTCACTGGCCGATGGCGCCGATCGCGCCGAAGCTCTGCGAAAGGCGATCAAGCAGCTGCATGTCACGCATCGCGGCCGCACGCTCGGCACCATCACCGCGTCGTTCGGGGTCGCCGCCTTCCCGGAGCTCGGCGCCTCATGGGCGGAGATCGTCAATGCCGCGGATCGCGCTTTGTATCAGGCAAAGGCTGAGGGCCGTGACCGCGTCATCGCCGGAGCGGGTCTCGCCCGTGTCGAGCAGCAAAAGCCAAAACTCACCAAGAGCGTGGCTTGAAATCTGGTTGATGGACGGGGCAAGGCGACGGAATCCTCACCGCCTTGCGAAACCGCTATCATTTGGCTAAGGAGGCCGCGCATTGAGCGCCCGGCCACAGCTTGGCGCATTTTTCCGCTTTTCGGCCTCCGGTCCGGCATCCAGTCAAAGGCATTTCGCTTCTATGGCGCGCATCGTGATGAAATTCGGCGGAACCTCCGTCGCCGACATCGCCCGCATCCGCAATGTGGCGCGTCATGTCAAACGCGAGGTCGACGCCGGCCATGAGGTCGCCGTCGTGGTCTCGGCGATGTCCGGCAAGACCAACGAGCTCGTGCAATGGACGCGCGAGGCCTCGCCGATGCACGATGCGCGTGAATATGACGCCGTGGTCGCGTCCGGCGAGCAGGTCACTGCCGGCTTGCTGGCGATCGCGCTGCAGAATATCGGCGTGCATGCCCGCTCCTGGCAAGGCTGGCAGATCCCGATCAAGACCGACAACGCGCATGGCGCGGCGCGCATTCTCGATATCGACGGCGGATTCCTGATCAAGCGCTTCGGCGAAGGCCAGGTGGCGGTGGTCGCCGGTTTCCAAGGCATCGGGCCGGACAACCGGATCGCAACGCTCGGCCGCGGCGGTTCCGATACCAGCGCTGTCGCCATCGCGGCAGCGGTCAAGGCCGACCGCTGCGATATCTACACCGATGTCGACGGGGTCTACACGACCGATCCGCGCATCGAGCCGAAGGCGCGGCGGCTGGCCAAGATTTCGTTCGAGGAAATGCTCGAAATGGCCTCGCTCGGCGCCAAGGTCCTGCAGGTGCGCTCGGTCGAGCTTGCCATGGTGCACAGGGTGCGTACTTTCGTGCGGTCGTCCTTCGACGATCCCGATGCACCCGGAATGGGGGATTTGCTCAATCCGCCGGGAACGCTTATTTGCGACGAGGAAGAGATCGTGGAACAGCAGGTCGTCACCGGAATTGCCTATGCCAAGGACGAAGCGCAGATTTCGCTGCGCCGTGTCGGCGACCGGCCGGGCGTCGCCGCCGGCATTTTCGGGCCGCTGGCCGAGGCCAACATCAACGTCGACATGATCGTCCAGAACATTTCCGAGGACGGCAAGTTCACCGACATGACCTTCACCGTACCATCCGGCGACGTCGACAAGGCGCTCGCCGTGCTCGAGCGGCTGAAGGCGACGATCGGCTACGACGTGGTGCAGTCGGAAGCCGGCATGTCGAAGGTGTCAGTCATCGGCATCGGCATGCGCAGCCATGCCGGCGTCGCCGCTACCGCCTTCAAGGCGCTGGCCGACCGCGCGATCAACATCCGCGCCATCACGACGTCCGAAATCAAGATTTCGATCCTGATCGACGGTCCCTATACGGAACTAGCAGTTCGCACTTTGCATTCCGTGTACGGTCTGGATAAGCAGTAGCAGACTGCATCGGCCCGAAAATCGGCGGCAATTTTCGGAAGGCCGGATCGAAAGCCTTGGAGCGGCCTTTATGCGTCCAATTGGACGCACGGCGCTCTAATTGAGTTGTTGCGTTTGTGCCGCTGTGCAGGGCAACCTGCACCGGTTGAAATGCTATTGGAGGAAGAAGCCGCGATGCGTGATTCGGCCAGTGGCCCGCGCGTTTTGCTGAAACGGCTCCGCGAGCTCATGCAAGAGCCGCTGGAGCCGCAGGAGCGGCTTGACCGAATCGTACGCGACATCGCCTCCAACATGGTTGCCGAGGTCTGCTCGCTCTATGTGCTGCGCGCCGATTCGGTGCTCGAACTCTACGCCACCGAAGGCCTGAACCCGAACGCCGTCCACCTGGCGCAGCTCAGGCTGGGCCAAGGCCTGGTCGGCACGATCGCGGCCTCGGCGCGGCCGCTCAACCTCTCCAATGCACAGGAGCATCCTGCCTTCGCCTACCTGCCGGAGACAGGGGAAGAAATCTATAATTCCTTCCTCGGCGTGCCGGTGCTGCGGGCAGGGCGGACACTCGGCGTCCTGGTCGTGCAGAACAAGACCATGCGCCATTATCGCGACGACGAGGTCGAGGCGCTGGAAACAACGGCGATGGTGATCGCCGAGATGATCGCCACCGGCGATCTGGAGCGGCTGACAAGGCCCGGCCTCGAGCTCGATCTGCGCCGCCCGGTAAGCTTTACCGGCCTGTCCTTCAACGAAGGCGTCGGTCTCGGCCATGTGGTGCTGCACGAGCCGCGCATCGTCGTCACCAATCTTTTCAACGAGGACAGCGAGGAAGAGGTCAGGCGGCTCGACGCGTCGCTCGGCTCGCTCAGGCTCTCCATCGACGACATGCTGGAGCGCCGCGACGTCGCCTTCGAGGGCGAGCATCGCCAGGTGCTCGAAGCCTATCGCATGTTCGCCAACGACCGCGGCTGGGTGCGCCGGCTCGAGGAGGCGATCCGCAACGGCCTGACGGCCGAAGCGGCGGTCGAAAAGGTGCAGAGCGACATGCGTGCCCGCATGCTGCACATGACCGATCCGTATCTGCGCGAACGGATGAGCGATTTCGACGATCTCGCCAATCGGCTGCTGCGGCAGCTGATGGGGCGCGGACCGGAGGACGTCGCGGCCTCGCTGCCCAAGGACGCCATCATCGTCGCCCGCTCGATGGGTGCTGCGGAGCTGCTCGATTATCCCAGGGACAAACTGCGCGGGCTGGTGCTGGAGGACGGCGCGGCGACCAGCCATGTCGTCATCGTGGCGCGGGCCATGGGCATACCGGTCGCCGGCCAGATGAAGGGCGCCGTTTCCATGGCGGAAAACGGCGATGCCATCATCGTCGACGGCGAGGAAGGCGCGATCCATCTGCGCCCGCAGCCCGACCTCGAGGCGGCCTATGCCGAGAAAGTGCGCTTCAGGGCGCGGCGGCAGGAGGTCTACCGCGAACTGCGCAAGAAGCCGTCGGTGACCAAGGACGGGGTCCAGGTCGATCTTCTGATGAATGCCGGGCTGGCGGTCGATCTGCCGCAACTGGCCGAAGCGGGTGCGGCCGGCATCGGCCTGTTCCGCACAGAGCTGCAATTCATGGTCGCTTCGACCTTTCCGCGCGCCGAAGCCCAAGAGCGGCTCTATCGTGACGTGCTCGAGGCGGCGCGCGACAAGCCGGTGACGTTCCGCACCATCGATATTGGCGGCGACAAGGTGCTGCCCTATTTCAAGGGCTCGATCCAGGAGGAAAATCCGGCGCTCGGCTGGCGGGCCATCCGCCTGACGCTCGACCGGCCTGGATTGCTGCGCACCCAGATCCGCGCGCTGCTCAAGGCGTGCGGCGGGCGCGAACTGAAGCTGATGCTGCCAATGGTGACGGAACTCGGCGAGATCGCGCAGGCGCGCGAGATCATCGATCGCGAGGTGCGGCATCTGTCGCGCTTTGCCCATCATTTGCCGACCAGCCTGAAGCTTGGGGCGATGCTGGAGGTGCCGTCGTTGCTGTTCCAGCTCGACGAACTGATGAAGGCGGTCGATTTCGTCTCGGTCGGCTCGAACGACCTGTTCCAGTTCGTCATGGCGGTGGACCGTGGCAATACCCAATTGTCCGACCGCTTCGACCCGCTGTCGACGCCGTTCCTGCGTGTTTTGAAGCAAATTGCCGACGCCGGGGCGCGCAACCAGACGCCGGTGACCTTGTGCGGCGAACTGGCCGGCAAGCCGATCTCGGCGATGGCGCTGATCGGCCTTGGCTATCGCTCGATCTCGATGTCGCCGGCATCGATCGGCCCGGTCAAGGCGATGCTGACGGAACTGCCGCTCAGCGAACTGGAAGCGTTCTTCGACGATAATCTGATGGCGCCGGCGCATGGCCTGCCGATGCGGGCGCTGCTGCAAGCCTTTGCCGACGACCGCTCTATACCGCTATAGACTTCGCCATGATCAACCTGCCCCGCGACCGTATGGATCAAGTCGTCAAGCGTTTCGACATGCTCGAAGCGCAGATGTCGGCCGGGCCAGCGCCGGACGCCTATGTCAGGATGGCCTCCGAATATGCCGACATCCAGGAGATGGTGGCAAAGATCAGGGCGCTGCGCGCCGCCGAGCACGAA
Organism: Mesorhizobium sp. M1227; assembly: GCF_040318315.1. NCBI lineage: Bacteria > Pseudomonadati > Pseudomonadota > Alphaproteobacteria > Hyphomicrobiales > Phyllobacteriaceae > Mesorhizobium > Mesorhizobium sp. M1227. The sequence continues at coordinate 12,823 of NZ_JAMYLZ010000037.1, read as the reverse complement.
CAGGGCGATCTGGAGGCGATGCTCGCCGACAAGGGCACCGACGCCGAGATGCGGGCCTTGGCCGAGGCCGACCTGCCAGGGGTCAAGCATCACATCGAGGCGCTGCAGAAGGACATCCAAATCCTGCTGTTGCCCAAGGATGCCGCCGACGACAAGAACGCCATCCTCGAGATCCGCGCCGGCACCGGCGGCGACGAGGCGGCGCTTTTCGCCGGCGACCTGTTTCGCATGTACGAGCGCTATGCCGCGGCGCATGGTTGGCGTTTCGAGACGGTGTCGGCCAGCGAGGGTGAGGTCGGCGGCTACAAGGAAATCATCGCCACCGTTTCGGGCAAGGGCGTCTTTGCCCATCTGAAGTTCGAATCCGGCGTGCACCGGGTGCAGCGCGTGCCGACGACCGAGGCGGGCGGACGCATTCATACCTCGGCGGCGACGGTCGCGGTGCTGCCGGAAGCCGAAGAAGTCGACATCGACATCAGGGCCGAAGACATCCGCATCGACACGATGCGCGCCTCGGGTTCCGGCGGCCAGCACGTCAACACCACCGATTCGGCCGTGCGCATCACCCATCTGCCGACCGGCATCATGGTGGTGCAGGCGGAAAAGTCGCAGCACCAGAACCGGGCGAAGGCCATGCAGATCCTGCGCGCCAGGCTCTACGACCTCGAGCGCAGCAAGGCGGACGAGGAACGTTCCGAATCGCGCAAGTCGCAGGTCGGCTCGGGCGACCGCTCGGAACGCATCCGCACCTATAATTTTCCGCAGGGTCGCGTCACCGATCATCGCATCAACCTGACGCTCTACAAGCTCGACCGGGTGATGATGGGCGAACTCGACGAGATCATCGACGCGCTGATCGCCGATCACCAGTCGAAGCTGCTCGCCGATATCGGCATCGATGGCTGACAGCCTGCCCGCCACGCTGGCGCCGCTGCTGCGGGAAGCGCGAAACCGGCTCACCGCAGCCGGGATCGCGGATCCGGCGCTCGATGCCAGGCTGATCGTCGAGCATTTTTCCGGCACCAGTCACACGCAGGCCATCGCCGATCCCGGGCGCGCTGTCGATACGGACGTGACGGCGGTAATCGAAGCCGCCTTGCGGCGGCGCATCGCCGGCGAGCCGGTACACCGGATCCTTGGCTACCGCGAATTCTACGGCTTGCGCCTTTCGCTTTCGCCGCAAACGCTGGAGCCGCGGCCGGATACCGAAACGCTGGTCGAGGCTATACTGCCCTTCGTCAAGGCAATGGCGGCAAGCGAGGGCGACTGCCGCATCCTCGATCTAGGGACCGGTACCGGTGCCATCGCGCTGGCGCTGCTCAGCGCCGTTCCGGCCGCGACCGCCACCGGCGTCGACATTTCGCAGGGGGCGCTGGCCACAGCCATGCGTAATGCCGAGGAATTGGGGCTCGCCGACCGGTTCACGCCGCTCAAATCCGACTGGTTTGAAAAAGTTTCTGGCCGGTACCATGTAATTGTCGCAAACCCTCCCTATATACCTTCAGACGACATTGGAAATCTGCAGGACGAGGTCCGCGGTTTCGATCCACGCCAGGCCCTCGATGGTGGTGTGGACGGTCTGAGCCCCTACAGGAAGATCGCCGCGGGAGCGGCAGCGTATTTGGAAGTCCAAGGCAGGATTGCGGTCGAGATCGGCCATACGCAGCACCAACAGGTTACGGAGATATTCTCCGCGGCCGGGTACCGTTCGGTCGGGGTGTTTCGTGATCTCGGCGGAAACGACAGAGTTCTTGTGTTCGAACGGTGGAAGCCGTGATGCAGTGCGAAAAAAGCGCTTGGCAATACCGGGGAATGCGGCTAGGGTCGCCTTAACCGGATGAGACGAAGCAGGCAGTGCTCTTAGCGATTCGGTTTTCCTTGGAAATAGCTGCCTTCTTGCGCAAACGACGCCCAAGCTTCGTGCGGGAATCGTCCGGCAAGTGAAGTAACCGGAACAGGATGGCACGTGGCGCCAACGCAATTGATGCGGGCGAACGCCGGTGAAGGAACGAAACGGCTGGCTGCATGAGCGCCTCCGTTCGTGAAGAGTTTTTCGAAAATTTCAAAGTGAAGAGAGTCTAATGAGGCCACAACAGCAAAACAGGCGCATGCGCGGTCGCAACAACAATGGCGGCGGCGGCAACAACAATAACAACAACAATCGTAAGGGGCCGAATCCCCTGACGCGTAACTATGAGAGCAACGGCCCGGACGTGAAGATCCGCGGATCGGCTCAGCAGATTGCCGAGAAGTACGCAACCCTTGCCCGTGACGCGCAAAGCTCCGGCGACCGGGTGATGGCGGAAAACTATCTCCAGCATGCAGAGCACTATAACCGCATCATCGCAGCCGCTCAGGCGCAGATGCCGATCCAGAACGCGCAGCAGAATCGCGATGATTTCGACGATGACGGCGACGAGGATCGCGACGAGTTCGACAATGCCGGCAACAACAATGCCAACGAGACGTCGGGTTCGGCGGCCAATCACGGTGCCGGCCCGCAGCCGGTCATCGATGGCACGCCGGCCGAGCTGGCTCTGAACCAGGAAAACAGCCGCGACAATCGGGGCGGCCGCGACAACAATGGCGGACGCCACCGCGACCGTCGCCCCAATGGCGGTTACGGCCAGAACGGCCAGCGCGGCGAGTATGGCGCGCGCGGCGAGCAGGGTGGCCAGCGCGCCGAACAGCCACGGCGCGACGAGACGCCGGCGCAGGCGGAGCCCGTGCCGGCCGCTGGGCCGGTCTTTGTGAGCGAGCCCGCACCGCAATTCGACAACCTTTCGCCGGCGGGTCTCGCCGCCCAGGCCGAGCTCAACGAAGCCGCGGCCGAAAACAGCCCGGCCCGCCGCCCCAGGCGTCCGCGTCGCCCGCGCCTCGATGTCGAACAGGCAAATGGCGGCAACGACAACGCCGGCCCTGACAGTGCCGAGACTGGCAGTGCCGAGACAAGCAGTGCCGAGACAAGCAATGCCGAGACTGGCAATACCGACGCTGGCAATGTCGATGCAGCGCCGGCTGAAGGCCCCGACGGTCAAGCTGTGATCGCAGACGTCGAGAATTGATCGGAAAAACGTTCAGTCGATCTTAGCGCATCCTTTACCCCAGGCGGCGGAGAGAAATCTCCGCCGTTTTTGCTTTGCGCGCTCGGAATATTATGCATTCGCCAGTGTCGAGGCGTCTTGAGGGTCCGTGGTTTGCGTCCCATATCTTGCGTGAACAGGATCCGGCTCGAACGGGCGGGTCCGTCACCGCAATCTGATCCGGTGCCGCGAAGCGGGCCGGTGACGGAAGGAGACAGGCATGAATCTTGAAAAATATTCCGAGCGCGTGCGCGGCTTTATCCAGTCCGCACAAACCATGGCGCTTTCCCGCAATCACCAGCAATTCACCCCCGAGCATATCCTCAAGGTCCTTGTCGATGACGACGAGGGCCTGGCTGCGTCGCTGATCGAGCGCGCCGGCGGCAATGTCCGTGACGTCAAGCTCGGCGTCGAAACGGCACTGGAGGCAATGCCCAAGGTCGAGGGCGGCAATGGCCAGCTCTATCTGGCGCAGCCGCTGGCAAAGGTGTTTTCGACCGCCGAGGAACTGGCCAAGAAGGCCAGTGACAGCTTCGTTACCGTCGAACGGCTATTGCAGGCGCTGGCCATGGAAAAATCGGCCAAGACCGCCGACATCCTGTCCAAGGCGGGTGTCACGCCGCAGGCGCTGAACCAGGTCATCAACGACGTACGCAAAGGTCGCACTGCCGATTCGGCGAGCGCCGAGCAGGGCTACGACGCGCTGAAGAAATACGCGCGCGACCTGACGGCGGACGGCCGCGCGGGCAAGCTCGATCCGGTCATCGGCCGCGACGACGAAATCCGCCGCACCATCCAGGTGCTGTCGCGCCGCACCAAGAACAACCCAGTGCTGATCGGCGAACCCGGCGTCGGCAAGACGGCGATCGCCGAAGGGCTGGCGCTGCGCATCGTCAATGGCGATGTGCCGGAATCGCTCAAGGACAAGCAGCTGATGGCGCTCGACATGGGGTCGCTGATCGCCGGCGCCAAATACCGCGGCGAGTTCGAGGAGCGGCTGAAGGCGGTGCTTTCCGAAGTCACGTCTGCCGCCGGCGGCATCATTCTGTTCATCGACGAGATGCACACGCTTGTCGGTGCCGGCAAGGCGGATGGCGCCATGGACGCGTCGAATCTGCTGAAGCCGGCGCTCGCCCGCGGCGAACTGCATTGTGTCGGCGCAACCACGCTCGACGAATACCGCAAGCATGTCGAGAAGGATGCGGCCCTTGCCCGCCGCTTCCAGCCGGTGTTCGTCAATGAGCCGACGGTCGAAGACACTGTCTCGATCCTGCGCGGCCTGAAAGAGAAATACGAGCAGCACCACAAGGTGCGCATCTCGGATTCGGCACTGGTCGCGGCCGCAACCCTGTCCAACCGCTACATCGCTGACCGCTTCCTGCCGGACAAGGCGATCGACCTGGTCGACGAGGCCGCGTCGCGGCTCCGCATGCAGGTCGATTCGAAGCCCGAGGCGCTGGACGAGATCGACCGCCGCATCATGCAGCTCAAGATCGAGCGCGAGGCGCTGAAGGTCGAGAAGGACGATGCCTCGAAGGACCGGCTCGCGCGGCTCGAGAAGGAACTCTCGAACCTCGAGGAGGAATCGACCGAGCTGACCTCGAAATGGCAGGCCGAGAAGCAGAAGCTCGGGCTTGCCGCCGACCTCAAGAAACAGCTCGACGAGGCGCGCAACGAACTTGCCATCGCCCAGCGCCAAGGTGAATTCCAGCGCGCCGGCGAACTTGCTTACGGCAAGATCCCGGAACTCGAAAAGCAGCTGAAGCAGGCCGAAGCCAGGGATGGCAAGGCCGGCATGGTCGAAGAAGTGGTCGGCCCCGATCACGTCGCCCATATCGTCTCGCGCTGGACGGGGATCCCGGTCGACAAGATGCTGGAAGGCGAGCGCGACAAGCTGTTGCGCATGGAAGACGAGGTCGGCAAGCGCGTCGTCGGCCAGGGCGAGGCGGTGCAGGCAGTGTCGAAAGCGGTGCGCCGGGCCCGCGCGGGTCTGCAGGACCCGAACCGGCCGCTCGGCTCGTTCATGTTCCTCGGGCCGACGGGCGTCGGCAAGACCGAATTGACCAAGGCGCTGGCCAGCTTCCTGTTCGACGACGAGAGCGCCATGGTGCGCATCGACATGTCGGAGTTCATGGAGAAGCACTCGGTCGCCCGGCTGATCGGCGCGCCTCCCGGCTATGTCGGCTATGAGGAAGGCGGCGCGCTGACCGAAGCGATACGGCGCCGGCCCTATCAGGTCGTGCTGTTCGACGAGATCGAGAAGGCACATCCTGATGTCTTCAACGTGCTGCTGCAGGTGCTGGACGACGGCCGGCTGACCGACGGGCAGGGCCGCACGGTCGACTTCCGCAACACGCTGATCATCATGACGTCCAATCTCGGCGGCGAATATCTGGTCAATCTCGGCGAGGACCAGGATGTCGACGTCGTGCGCGACGAGGTGATGAATGTCGTCAGGGCTTCGTTCCGGCCGGAATTCCTCAACCGCATCGACGAGGTGATCCTGTTCCACCGGCTGCGCCGCCAGGATATGGGCCAGATCGTCCAAATCCAGCTCAAGCGGCTGGAAAACCTGCTTGTTGACCGCAAGATATCGCTTTCGCTCGATCAGGAGGCGATCGACTGGCTGGCGGCCAAGGGTTACGACCCGGCGTATGGCGCGCGGCCGCTGAAGCGGGTGATGCAGAAGGAATTGCAGGACCCCCTGGCGGAAAAGATCCTGCTCGGCGAGATCCTCGACGGCTCAACCGTCAAGGTCACCGCCGGCTCCGACCGCTTGAACTTCCGCTCGAAGCCCGCGGTCGTGGCAACCGAGGCGGCTGCCTGAGCTCAAGCCAAGAGCTTGTTCCATCCCGATCGAATCGGGATGGAATTCCTATCTTCAATCTCGACCATGATCCTTTCCGAAAAACCGGCATACCCTTTTGTTACGCCGGCCTTCGGTTCATGGTCCAACATCACTGGCGGGGCGCAGATGACGCTGGACGACTATAACAGCTTCTGCGCCTCGCTGCCTTCGGCGACCCATGTCGTGCAGTGGGGCGGCGCCCATGTCTGGAAGGTCGGCGGCAAGGTCTTCGCGATCGGCGGCTGGAGTGAGGGCAAGGAGCCGTTCGTTACCTTCAAATGCTCCGACATCGCCTATGACGTGCTGAGGGAGCAGCCGGGCCTTCGGCCCGCGCCCTATCTTGCCTCACGCGGCATGAAATGGATCCAGCGCCAGACCGGCGAAAGCATGGATGATGGCGCGCTGAAGGATTACCTGCGCGAAAGCCACCGTCTTGTCGTGCTGAAGCTGACGAAGCAGGCGCGCAAGGAATTGGGACTCGCTGCCGGTTAATCGGTCAGAAATCCGCCATCTTCATGCCCGGTTCATATTGGAACCTTATCGTTGGCAACTGATTTGCTGGCGAAGGGGTTCGCCTACCACATCGGCCCGAAATCGAGTTTTGATTTTCGCAAAGCACGATGCGGAGATTTAAAGCGTTAGAGCGTCCTTTGCGCGTCGAAAAAGACGCGCGGCGCTTTGAAGAGACAATGCCGGCGGCGGCAATTACGGACCGGAGAATTTGGCCATCATGTTGCGCACCATCTTCACCCTTTCAGCGCTTGCTGCCGGGCTGCTGGCGTCGAATGCGATGGCCTCGCCAATAGTGGATACCGCGCCACGGGTGGTTCGTGCCGCCAATGGCGGCGGCATTCTTGTCGCCCAGAACGGCAATCTCGACATCTATTACGACGCCAGGGGAAACCGCGTCATCGTCGATGCGGAGACCGGCAAGGTTATCGCCATCCAGCCGCCGCAGACCAGGCTCGACCGCCGTGCCTTGCGCCGCGAGCGCTTGCGCAATCTCGGACCGGTCGAGGACGACCGCTATTATCTCGACGACCCGCAGGACATGGCGCGCTACCGCCGCAGGCAGTTGGAAGACGAGGGCAGGATCATCGTGCCGCCGGCCGACGACTACGATCTTAATGGCGACAATTCGGTGGAAGCCTTCCCCGAAGCGCCACGGGATGACGGCTACGGCAATGGTTATCCGGAGGCAAAGCCGCGCACCATCGAGCGCCAGCCGCTCAACGAGGCCTCGATCGAGCCGGTCGAGCCGACGGGGCCGAACGAGCAGGCGGCCTTACCGCCAGATACAGCCCCGCCGCCAAGCACTGGCGGCAAGACGGCGGTCGACCCGTCGCTTGCGCTCGGCGCCCGCGAGGACGTGGCGGCACTGCAGGTGCTGCTCGACCGTGCCGGTGCATCGCCCGGCGTCATCGACGGACGCTTCGGCTCGAATGTCGACAAGGCGCTCGCCGCCTATAATGAGATCACCGGCAGCAATCTGAAATCGACCGACGCAATCGGCATCCAGGCGGCCCTGGCGCAATCCGGCGGCGATGCCTTCGCCTCATATACGATCACGCCCGAGGATGCGGCCGGTCCCTATGTCGCCTCGATACCGGAGGACTACAGCCAAAAGGCCCAGCTCGATCGGATGGGCTACACGTCGGTACCCGAAGCGCTGGCCGAGCGCTTCCATATGGATGAAACCTATCTGAACAAGCTCAATCCGGACGCCAATTTCAATCGTCCGGGCACCATCATCAAGGTCGCCAATTTCGGCAGGCTGGTGGCGACGCCGGTGGCGCGCATCATCGCCGACAAGTCCAATAAGCAGGTCCGCGCCTATGATGCGGCGGGCAAGCTGGTCGCAGCCTATCCGGCGACTATCGGCTCGTCCGACACGCCGTCGCCGTCCGGCACGCATGCGGTGTCGCGTGTCGCATTGGACCCGAACTACACCTACAACCCGAACATCAATTTCAAGCAGGGCGAAAACGACAGGATCCTGACCATCCCGCCGGGGCCGAACGGCCCGGTCGGCTCGGTCTGGATTGCGCTGGACAAGCCGACCTACGGCATCCACGGCACGCCGGATCCGTCCAAGATCGGCAAGACCGAAAGCCATGGCTGCGTGCGGCTGACCAATTGGGACGCGCGCGAGCTTGCCAAGATCGTGACGCCCGGCGTTATCGTGGAGTTCGTCGATTAAAGCGCAACGCCCGCGCCCGGATCACCCGATGACCTTGCGCAGCAGTGGCGCGCGCGGCGCTGCGGCATAGATCAGCTGCACCACCAGGATGAAGCCGACGCTGAGCAACGGGCTGATCAGGCAAAGTGCAGCGCCGACGGCCCACAGGATCTGTGCCTTGACGATGCGCAGATAGACCGTTCGGGTGGTCTCCGCGTCGACACCTTCGGCCAGAAATCCGTTTTTGTCCGCGTAGCGCCAACTGGTGAGCAGCGTCAGTCCGAGCATCAAAAGATTGAACCAGTAGGCGAGCACCGCAGTCCTGAATTCGAGGAAGTCGGCGAGAAGGTCGGTCGAGAACGGCAGCAAGGCGATGAAGCCGAGGAAGCAGAGGTTCAGCGTGGCAAGCCGCCGGTCGGATTTTGCAATCAGCCCGTGTTGCGCCTGCTGGCCGAACCAGAAGATGGTCAGCGTCAGGAAGCTGAGCGCATAGGTCAGGAAGCGCGGCGCCAGTGCTGTGATCGCTGTGATCAACTCGCGTTCGGAATGCACCGTTTCATGCGCCGGCACCCTGATCTCGAGGACGATCAGGGTGAGCGCGATGGCGAACACGCCGTCGGTGATGCCGACGACGCGCCCGCGTCCTTCCGCCGAGGGTTCGAGCGGCCGTTTCATACGGTATTTCCCCCTTGTCTGTAGCGCTGCGAGAAGCTTAGCACGGCACTTGCCGTTTGCACCCTGAGCGGCGTGATCCTGCCTGTGTGGCCAGGTTGGACCTGGTTTCAACGAGAACAGTCTGCTGGCCGGTTGTCGCCGGCGCGCCGGCGATCTAGGTAAGGCGGCATGCACACGCCAACCAAAGTCGGTAGCGGCGCCGTTCCCCTGACCGGCTCACTTCCCGCCGATACGTTCTGTCCGCAGGCGCAGCGGCGGTTCGTGCTGATCGCCGCGATCCTGGCTTCTGCGCTCGGCTTCATCGACGGGTCGGTCCTGGCCATTGCGACGCCGGCGATCCGCGTCGACCTCGGCGCCAGCCTCGCCGAGGCACAATGGATTTCCAATGCCTACGCATTGACACTCTCAGCCCTCATTCTCGTCGGCGGCGCCGCCGGCGATCGCTTCGGCCTGCGCCACTCCTTCGTCGCCGGCATCGTCCTGTTCATTGCCGCCTCGCTTGCCTGCGCGCTGGCGCCTAACCCGGCGGTGCTTATTGCGTTTCGGGCTATCCAGGGTGTCGGAGCGGCCATCATGGTGCCGGGCAGCCTGGCCATTATCGCCAAAGCCTATCCGAAAAAGGAACGCGGCCGGGCGATCGGCATCTGGGCCGCAGCATCAGCACTGACGACGGCGCTCGGCCCGGTGCTGGGCGGCTTCGTGCTGTCGGCGTTCGGCGACGGCATCTGGCGGGCGATCTTCGCCATCAATCTGCCGCTCGGCCTTATCTCGGTCTATCTTCTGCTGGCCAAGGTCCCTGCCGACGCGCCGGTGGAAAACCGCAGCCTCGATCTCGGCGGCGCTGCACTCGCCATATCGGCGTTCGGAGCTCTCGCTTACGGTCTGACCTCGATCAGTGGCGACGGGGAGGGGCTGATGTCCGGCCCGAGTATTGCCGCCGGTGCGGTTTTGCTCGTCGTGTTCATCGTCTTCGAGGGCCGGCGGCGCGAGCCGATGATCGATCTGTCGTTGTTTCGGATCGGCGCGTTCGCGGGCGCCAATGTGGCGACCTTCTTCCTTTATTTCGCGCTGTCGGCCAATCTTTTCTATCTGCCGATGCTCATGATCGCCGGATGGGGGCTGAGCGCGGCCGAGGTCGGTTTCATCTTCCTGCCGCTTTCGGCATTGATCGCAGTGTTGTCCGGACCGGTCGGCCAGTGGTCCGACCGCATCGGGCCTCGCTTTCCGATCGCCAGCGGCAGTCTGGTTGTGGCTCTTGCCTTTGCCGGACTTGCCTTGCTGGCCTATTGGGGCATCCACAATTTCTGGATCGGGGTATTCCCGCTGATGGCTCTGATGGGGTTCGGCATGGCGCTGGTGGTATCGCCGCTGGCGACCGCCGTCATGACGGCGGTCGAGGACAAGGATACGGGTGCGGCCTCGGGCATCAACAACGCCGTCTCGCGCATCGGCGGCCTGATTGCCGTGGCGGCGATGGGATCGCTGGCGGCCTGGGTCTATGCTGGCGTGCTCGGCACCGCTGCCGGCTCCGGCATTCCGGGCTTCGGCGAACCGCCGCCAGCCGGCCTGGCGCCCGGCCTCGATGCGGCACGACTTGCCGCCAGCGACGCGGCATTCGCCGCCGTTGCCGCGGTGACCGCGGTGCTTTGCCTGCTTTCGGCAATCGCCGCGTGGACGACGGTTTCCGGCGAGCGGCTGCCATGGGCGCGCGACACGGCGAATCAGCACGGCTGACGACGAAAAAACGTCGGCTCAGCCTTCGATCTTGGCGCTCGCGACCTTCAACTGATTGCTGTCTTCCTGCTTGAGCAGGTCGTCGATGCGTTCGCGCTCGCGCTTGAAGGCGACGAGGTCGTCGCCCTTGAGCGTCTTGCCGACCGGCAGGCGGACGCGCATCGAATCGACCTTTGTGCCGTTGACGATCAGTTCGTAATGAAGATGCGGACCGGTGGAGAGGCCGGTTGAGCCGAGATAGCCGATAACCTGACCCTGGCGAACGCGAACACCCGGCTCGATGCCTTTGGCAAAGGCGCTCTGGTGATTGTAGGACGTCTCGTAGCCATTGGCGTGACGCAAGATGATCTGCTTGCCATAGCCACCGGCCCAGCCGGCTTTTTCGACGACGCCATTGCCCGCGGCAATGATCGGCGATCCCACGGGAGCTGCCCAGTCGGTGCCGGTATGCATTTTCACATACCCCAAAATGGGGTGGCGCCTGGCACCGAACCCTGACGTAAATCGGCCATTGGGCAACGGATTGCGCAGCAGAAACTGCTCGGCGCTGCTACCATTTTCGTCGAAGTAGTCGGTGCTGCCGTCCTGCATCTGGAAACGGTAGAAATTTCGCGTCGTGCCGCCGAAAGTCGCGGAGACGTAAAGCAGCTCGGATTCGTCAGACGCCTGGTCGTCGCCATCGGGCTGCGAGAACAGCACCTCGATACGATCCGTGGGATTGAGGCGCGACTGGAAGTCGACACCGGACGCCAGCAACTTGATCAGCCGCTGCGTCATCGCCTTGGACATGCCGTAGGAATAGGCGGTGCGGTAGATGCCGTCATAGACGTTCGGCAGATTGCCGCGCACCACGGGCGCAGGCGAATCGTCGAACGCCGTCAGCAATTCGGGATTTGGCTCCGGCTCCTGCGCCGGCACGTACTGGTCGTGGTCGTCGAGTGCGATGGTGACGATGTGCTGGGTCCTGTCGTACACGCTGGTGCGAACGATCTTGGCGGCGTCGCCATGGACCTCAAGCCCAACGCGCAGCACGGTTCCTGCCTTGAGGGCCGTCGCATTCAGCAATTTGGCGATCGCCTCGGCCATTCCGGTGGCATCCTCGCCGGTATAGCCCGAATCAGCGAAGGCCTCGGCAATGTCGAGATCCTTGGTGAAGGGGATGATTTCCTCGGCGAAAGCCGGCGCCTGGTCGTCGATGGCGGCACGCGGCGACACCGAGACGTTTTCCGGGACGATCTTGACGTCATAGGAGCCGGCCATGCTTTCGGCGAAGCCGTCACCGAATCGCTGTGGGTCGACATAATGCAGCGAAGCGACCTGGACAGCGCCGTCGCTCAGATCGGTGCCGGCCTGGCGCACGACCTTTTCCACCTCGTCGGCAGAAAGGTCGCTCTTTTCGTCGAAGGCCGCCGTCTCGATCGGGAAATCGACGGTCTTCAAGCTCATCTCGCTTTCGACCTTGGCGCCATAGATCTGGCTGGCGGCGGCGGCTGCCGGCTGGCCGGCATTGTCGTCGCCATTGCCAAACACCTGCATCGGGTCGAAAGGCGGATAGGCCCGGCTGGTCGTGTGACCGGCGGCAAGCGCCATCTTGATCTGCACGAAAGGCATGGTGTGGATGACGTCGCGGTCGCCAACCTTGGTCACCATCGACACTTCCATGCGCCGGCGATCCTTGGCCTTGGCGATCTGGCGCGGCGCGACCAGCCGTGTCGTCTTGGCGATCTCACCGGAATCGTCGCCACTGGCAAGGCTGATCAGTTCGGCGATCTCGGGTGGCGTCGCCAACTGCTGGCGGCCGTCAAGCGCTGCAAACAGCGCCACGCCCATCAGCACGCTCGAGGTCACGCCGGTAAGGAAGGTGCCCGACAGCCAGCGCGCCGAAACCTCGCGCCGGTCGGGAGGGCCGCTGCGGCCGTCCGCGATCAGCGGCGGCTCGTTGCCGAGGTCGGCTATGACATCTTCCGTGTCTGGCATCCAGAAAGGCTGCTTCTTCCCCGGGGCGGAACGGCTTGTCGTTCTTGTTGTGGCCATGACATTTGCCTGTCACGGCGGGTGAAGTCAACGAAGCGCCTGGCCCCGGCCGAAATCCCCAATCACACGTCTGTCTCTATGGGTTCTCTTTAGTCTCTTATAGGAAGCGCCTGGGAGGCGCCGTTTGGTCTCTTATAGAAGGCCCTGCGCGGGTGGCGCTTTCGCGGAGTTGTGTGCGTCAAGTTCTGCAAAATGGCGTGGCATTGCGGTGACATCGGCGTGTCCGCCGCGCAGCCCCCGTGTTTAGCGGAGCGGCGGACACATGACGGT
>NZ_JAMYLZ010000036.1:0-60398 GCF_040318315.1 Mesorhizobium sp. M1227 | reverse complement strand
CGTCGATCCGAACGAGCCCTCGACCAGCACCGACAATACCGTCACCTACAATCTGCCGCCGCCACCGCCGCTGACAGTGACCATCAACCAGGCTGCCGGCCAGAGCGATCCGACCGGTTCGTCACCAATCCTCTTCGACGTGGTCTTCAGCGAGCCGGTGACCGGCTTCAGCGGCAGCGACGTTGTGCTTTCCGGCACCGCCGGCGCCACCATTGCTGTCGTCACCGGCTCCGGCAGCACTTTCAGCGTCGCGGTCAGCGGCATGACGGGTTCAGGGTCCGTCGTGGCCACAATACCGGCCGGCGTGGCAACCAATGTCGCCGTCGATGCGAACGAAGCCTCGACCAGCACCGACAACACGGTCACCTTTACACCGCCCGTGATCACGGTCTCGCCGCCGTCATTGCCCAGTCCGGTCTACAACCAGGCCTATTCGCAGCAGCTGACGGCCAGCGGCGGTATGACGCCCTACACTTTCGCGCTGACGTCCGGAACCCTCCCGTCGGGCATCAGCTTCGACGCGGCCGGTCTGCTCTCCGGAATCCCGACTAATACCGGCAGGTTCAACCTGGTCGTGGCGGCAACCGACGCAAACGGTTTCATCGGTTCGAAATCCTACACGCTGATCATTGCCGAGCCGACCGTCGAGCTGACGCCGGCATCCTTGCCAAACCCCGTATACAACCAGGCCTATTCGCAACAGCTTGCGGCCAGCGGCGGCGCGGTGCCTTACACTTTCGCGCTGACGTCCGGAACCCTCCCGTCGGGCATCAGCTTCGACGCGACCGGTCTGCTCTCCGGTACCCCGACCAATACCGGCACATTCGACTTCACCGCAGTTGCAACCGATCAGAATGGGAAATCCGGTTCCAAGGCCTATTCGGTGACCATCGACAAGCTCGGCACCACCACCTTGGTCGTTTCCAGCCTCAACCCTTCCAATCAGGGCGATCAGGTCACTTTCACGGCAACGGTTTCGGCTCCCGGCAACCCGCCGCCGGCCGGAACGGTCACCTTCAGTGTCGACGGCTCGCCCGCTGCTACGGTCGCGCTCGCCGGCGGTACCGCTGCCCTGACGACGTCCGCCCTCCCGGTCGGCACCCGTCAGGTTGTCGCGACCTACAATGGCGACGCGAACAACGCGACAAGCACCTCCAGCGCGCTCGCCCAGGAAGTCCACGCCCTAGGCTCCATCACCATCCGCCAGACCACCGACAGCGGCGACGGCTCCTTCGGCTTCTCCTCCCCGGCGCCCGGCCTCAACTTCACCATCGCCACCAGCAGCGGCTCCGGCGACGGACCGGCCGTTTCGCTGCCGACCGGCTCCTACAGCGTCACCGCCGCCGACATGACCGCCGCCGGCTTCGCCTTGACCTCGATCAGTTGCAACGATGGCGATTCCGTCGGCAATGTGGCGAACCGCACGGCCGTGATCAACCTGGCGCCCGGCGAAAGCGTCGTCTGCACGTTCGCCAGCACCAATTCACGCGAAAATACCACGGCGCTCATCAAGGAATTCATGGAGACACGCGCCAGCCTCATTCTGGAGAACCAGCCCGACATCCAGCGCCGCATCGACCGGCTCGACGGCGTCGCCGGCGGCGGCAGCCCAGTGGCCACCCTGCTCGCGTACCTGCCCGGCATGGCCGACACCAACTCGGTCAATGTCAGCGCAAGCCTTGCCTCCATGCGGCGGCTTGGCGGGGAAGATGCCAACAGCCTGTTCGACATCTGGTTCGAAGGCACTTACAGCCGCTTCGACATCAATGACCAAGACGGCAAATTCGCCCTCGCAACCTTCGGCGCCGACTATCTGGTCAGCCGCAATCTGCTTGTTGGCGCCTTCGTCCAGATCGATCGTACCGACGGCTTCACCGGCAGCGGCGGCGGAACCGCCGAGGGCACCGGCTGGATCGCCGGGCCTTATTTGACCGCTCGGCTGACGGACAATCTGTATTTCGATTTGCTCGCCGGAGCTGGAACATCCTCGAACAGCGTCAGCCCCATGGATACCTACACCGACGGCTTCGACGCCAGCCGTTGGATGGTCAGCGCCACGCTGCAAGGGGAATGGCAATATGACGCCTGGACCTTCTCGCCGCGGGCGCGCTTCTCCTATTTCGAGGAAAAATCGGGAGCCTATGTCGACGGCCTGAACGTCCCCATTCCCTCCGTCACCGCCGGCCTCGGCCAGATCGCCTTCGGCCCCGGCGTTTCCTATCGCCATGTCACGGATGACGACGTTACCCTCGACTTTAACCTGCGGCTCGACGGCGTCTTCGACATAAGCGACACAGCGACCGAAAGCGGCGCCGACAATTTCCATGGCCGCGTCGGAGCCGGCGTCGATACCCGCATGCCGGGCGGCATGCGTCTCGGCCTCTCCACCAGCTATGGCGGCATCGGCTCCGATTCGGCGAAGTATTTCAGCGGAACCGTGAAACTTTCGGCCGCGCTGAATTAGGATCAAGATGGACCAATGAAAAAAGGCGGCCTTGGCGGGCCGCCTCTCTTTCATTGACCAGCGCCGTGCCGGTCAGACGTTCCGCGGTCACTGCGTGGCGATGGCGCCGAAGATCAAGCCGGAAAGAACGCTGACCAGCAGATAGTCATTGCCAACCCGGATCCATTCCTGCCCGGGACCCGGACGGCGCAGGCCATAGTGGCGATAGTCGCGGATCGGCTGGTGACGCTTCCAGCTGGAATATCTCTGGCCGTTGCGCCAATGGCTGCGCTTCACAACGATCTTCTTCTTCACTAGGACGCGCTTGTTCACGTCGACATGCTTGTTCACGTCGACATGCCTGCCAGGCTTCTGCCAGTCGACCTGGCTGTAGTTCGACTGCGGCGCGTTTGGTGTGTTCAGAGGTGCGGCCTGGCCCTGCCAGGTGGTTGCAGCCAGCATCGAGAAGGCAATGGCGGAAAGAACGATGCGTTTCATGGCGGGTACTCCTTGGTTGTCGATGCCTACGGAATAGAGCCGGAAGGATGAACCGAAACTGAACACCGAGATTACGTTTTCGTAATGATTTCTTACATTTAGAACGACTAATTAAACGCTACCTTTAAAGCGGGCGTCCGAGAATGGACGCATGACCCGCCGCAACTCCGCAGGCTATGCAACCATTTTGTCAGCCATCCATTTCCGACACGCCCCGTCGCGAGGCAACACGCGTCCGAAGCGGGCAAAATTTATTATTCGGCTAAAATAAATCGGAGTAATATCAACCTCTGCAATGTCCACGATTCGCGCCCACTTTTGCCTCTTTGACTTCACCGCGCCCGCGTCGCTGGCACCTGTCGCGTTGCGGGGCCTGGCATGAGTGGCTCGGTCGTCTTGCTGCACCTGGCCGGTGCGGTCGCACTGATGCTGTTTGCCACCCGTCTGGTGAAGACCGGCGTCGAGCGCGCCTATGGCGATGTGCTGCGCCACAAACTGCGCGCCACAATGCGCAATCCGTTCATGGCGGTTCTGGCCGGCTGCGGCCTGGCTGTCGCGCTGCAAAGCTCGACCGCCGTCACCTTGCTGGTCGGCTCGTTCGCCGGCTCCGGTATTGTCAGCGGCATGTCGGGCCAGCTTGCGGTGCGCGGCGCCGAGATCGGCTCGGCACTGGTGGTCAAGCTGCTCACCTTCGATCTGTCGCTGCTGGTGCCGATCTGCCTGGTCGCCGGCACCGTCATGTTCATGGCCACCGAGCGGCGCGACTGGCGCCAGTTCGGCCGCATCCTGGTCGGCATCGGCCTGCTGCTTCTGTCGCTGGAGATGATCGGCCAAGCGTCGGAGCCGCTGCGCCAGAGCACGCTGATGCCGCTCATCGTCGATTACTTCTCCGGCGATCCGGTCACCGCCTATCTTCTGGCGGCGGTGATCACCTGGCTGTTCCATTCCTCGATCGCCGCGGTGCTGCTGATGGTGACGCTGGCCGGCCGCGGCTTCATCCCGCCCGAACTCGGTATCGTGCTGGTGCTGGGTGTCAATCTCGGCTCTTCGATCATCGCGCCGCTTCTAACCCGCAACGCAGAACCCGGCGTTCGTATCGTGCCGATCGGCAATCTCCTGATGCGCGGCATGGGTTCGCTGATCATGCTGATCCTGTTCCTGACGTTCAAGCCGCCGGTCGCCTTCTTGGGCAGCACGGTGCCCGAGCAGATCGTCAATGCCCACATTGTCTTCAACATCCTGATCCTGGTCGCCGGCCTACCGCTGGCGAGCCTGGTCTATCGCGCCTCGGAAAGGATCGTGGCGTTGGGCACCAAGCCCCAGGCCGCCAACGCGCTCGACGTCGTCGAGCTTTCGGCGCTCAACGAAAGTGCGCTCGACGTGCCGAGCCAGGCATTGGCCAACGCCACCCGTGAGGTGGTGCGGGTCTGCGAAACGGTCGAGATCATGCTGAAACGGATCATCGAGCTCTATGAGAGCGCCGATGCCGACAAGATCGGCGCGCTGGCCGCACTCGACGACCGTGTCGACAGGAAGCACGCTGCGATCAAGCTCTATCTGGCCAGGGTCACCAAGAACCCGCTGAGCGAGGACGAGGCGCTGCGTTGCCAGGAACTGATCGGCGCCTGCGTCAAGCTGGAGCAGGTCGGCGACATCATCGTGCGCAACATGCTGGTCCACGTGAAGAAGAAATTCGAGCGTGGGCTGGAGTTCACGCCGGAAGGCTGGCGTGAGCTTTGCGCCTTCCATGCCTTGGTGCTTGCCAATGCCAGGCTTGCCTTCAACGTGCTGGTGTCCCGCGATCCGGAGACCGCTCGCCAGTTGGTGCTGGAAAAGGACCGGCTGCGCGACCGCGAGAAGGAAACCAGCCAGAGCCATTTCGTGCGGCTGCGCGACGGCACCGCCAAGAGTGTCGAGACCAGTTCCATCCATCTCGACACCATTCGCGACCTCAAGCAGATCAACTCGCTGCTCGCCTCGATGGCCTATCCCGTTCTTGAAGAACGTGGCCTGCTCACCGGTTCGCGGCTGAAGGCCGGATAGATTGCATCCACAGGCCGGGAAGCTTTAGAACATCGCCTATGAAAATTGCTGTGGGCCAATGCGCAGAAATTATCTTTGCGCCACCTCCTGTCTGTCGGCTAAAGATCGCCGCAGCTACCGGAAGGAAAGTCGATGGACACCCATTCTCGCAGCTTCGCCAAAGCGCTTTCCTGGCGCATCACCGGCACCATCGACACGATGATCATTTCGCTCGTCGTGACCGGAAGCATCAAGCTCGCCGCTGCCATCGGCCTGACCGAGGTCGTCACCAAGTCGCTGCTCTACTATCTTCACGAACGTGCGTGGCTGAAAATTCCTTACGGGAGGAAGGCAGCCGCCTAGCTCTTGCCTCCGCGCGGACGCCTGACCGGCGATCAAGAAAAGCTAAAGCGGCGTCGACAATTTCTGGATTGCCCGCTGCCCTCATCCGTGGTTTGAGGCGACCTTATCCGAGGATCGCCTTTCCGCCATGCTCCCCCTCATTGCCCTGTTCATTGCCGCCTTCGCCTTCGGCACCACCGAATTCGTCATCGCCGGCGTGCTGCCGCAGGTGGCGGAGGGCCTTGGCGTCGCGATCCCGACCGCCGGCTATCTCGTTTCCGGCTATGCCGGCGGCATTGCAGTCGGCGGCCCGCTGCTGGCGCTCGCCACCAAAAGGTTCTCCCGCAAGGCCCTGCTGCTTGGACTGACTGCAGCCTTCACCATCGGCCAGGCCGCCTGCGCGCTGGCGCCCGACTTCGCCTCGATGCTGCTGTTGCGGATAGCGGTGGCCGTGGCGCATGGCGCCTATTTCGGCGTTGCCATGGTGGTGGCCGTCGGCCTCGTGCGCGAAGACCAGCGCGGCATGGCGGTGGCGCTGATCCTGTCCGGCCTCACCGTATCGAACGTAATCGGCGTTCCGGCCGGCACGGCAATCGGCAACATCTGGGGATGGCGTGCGACATTCTGGGTGATGTGCGCGCTCGGTGTGGTGGCCTTCACGGCAATCGGCGCCCTGCTGCCGCGCAAGACGGGATCGTCGAGCCCGTCGGCGAGCCTTGGAAGCGAGGTCCGCGTGCTCGCACGCCAGCAGGTCTGGACCTCGCTCATTATTATGCTGATGCTGATGATCGGCCAGTTCGGCCTGTTCACCTACATCACGCCGACGCTGCTTGAGGTCACAGGCCTCGACGAGAAATGGATACCTTGGGTGCTCTTGCTCAATGGGGTCGGCGCAACGATCGGCGTCTTCGTCGGCGGGCGGCTCGCCGACTGGAAGCTGATGCCGTCGCTCATCGCCATGCTTTTCCTACAGGCGGCAATGCTCGCCTTGATCTACGCTGTCAGCCCTTACCCGCTGCCGATGGTGATAGCGATCTTCGTCTGGGGCGGCCTCAACTTTGCCATCGGCACGCCGATCCAGACCCGCATCCTGACCTGGACCGCGGACGCCTCCAACCTTGCCTCGTCGCTCATCCCGTCGGGCTTCAATGTCGGCATCGCGCTCGCCGCATCGCTCGGCGCGGCGATGCTCAATGCCGGCTATGGCTATCGCAGCCTGCCGGTGGTTGGCGCGATCGCCATGCTGGTCGCCGTCGCGGTTGCGCTTGCCTCGCATGTCTGGGAATGGCGAAGCCGGGCTGCGCCGCCGCTGCCGGCTGCCGCCGAATAGGGCTACAGATCGATCCGGTAGCGCAGGCTTTCCGCGCCGCCATAGGCGGCGTCCTCGAAGAAACGCCCGACGAGCCGGCCGCCATTGGCCAGAACGACCTTCTGCGAGGGCACATTGTGAGGCTTGCAGGTGATTTCGACGAAGGGCAGGCCAACCGCCCTCGCCTCCACCAGCATCAGCCGCAGCGCCTCGGTCGCATAGCCGCGTCCCCGTTTCCACGGCACCACCGCATAGCCGATGTGGCCGAGCACATGCGACGGCAGCGACGCGGTGCCGTGCTGCCAGCGCAGGCCGATTGAGCCTGCGACTTCCCCGTCCCAGATCCAGCGCCGGAATCCGGGCAGCCGCGGCACCGTCGAACCGTCGGGCAAGGTGATCGGCGGTCCCTTGCCATCGGAATCGTCGAGATCGCCAAGGAAAGTCGCTGGATCCTTTTCGATAGCCGCAAGCTGCTCGCGCGTCGCGTCGAGCAGCCGCACATTGTCCGGCGACCAGCCGCGCTCGAGGGCCGCCTTGTAGGACGGCAGGTGTTCAAACGCCGGTTTGACGAGTTCGATCACGGGCGCGAGCTTTTGGCTGCCGGATTGCGGGCGCGACGGCAAGGGCCTTCGGCGGCTTACTGCAGCAGGCTCTTGACGATGCCGCTCGCCTTGGAGAAATCCATCTGGCCGGCGTATTTTTCCTTGAGCGCCGCCATCACCTTGCCCATGTCCTTGACGCCGCTGGCACCAGTCTCGGCGATGGCGGAACGGACGGCGCTTTCCGTCTCGGCCTGGCCCAGCTGCGTCGGCAGGAAGTCGCGGATGATGGCCATCTCGTCGCGCTCCTGCGCTGCAAGCTCCGGCCGCTTGCCGTCATCGAACGCCTTGGCCGATTCTTCGCGCTGCTTCACCATCTTGGCCAGTATCTGCAGGATCTCGTCATCGCTCGCCGGCTCCTTACCGGCGCCACGATTGGCGATGTCGCGGTCGTGAATGGCCGCCTGGATCAGCCGCAATGTCGGCAGCCGGCGCTTGTCCTGCGACTTCATCGCGCTCTTCAGGGATTCGGCGACTTTGCCTCGCATGGTGCTTTCTCCTTCGAATGCGGCGGACAATAGCCGTGCCGAAAGCCCAAGGCAAATGCGAAACTACCGCCAAATCCCTGATATTGTTCGACGAAATAAATCCGGGCTCGCACTTCCTGGAATCATTGACCGCCTTGGCGCCTTCCCCTATGTACTGGGCCTTGCATGAATTGAATTCTAGTGCACGTCGCCCAAAAATGCGTAGCGGTTTTGGGCAACGACAGGCACAAATGAAAACTTAGCGCCGAGGCTGTGAGATCGCCGCTTCGCGCCTTTCGTTGCGCCGACTAAGGGCGCAACCTTTAGGAGTGCCGCCATGGCAACGATGACAGCCGCGTCGACCCCCCCTTGGGCCAGCGAGAGGTCGACAGCCCTGCTGGTGCTGGCCGACGGCACTGTCATAGAGGGCCGCGGTCTGGGCGCCACCGGCTCCGCCGTCGCCGAGGTCTGCTTCAACACCGCGCTGACCGGCTACCAGGAGATACTCACCGACCCATCCTATGCCGGCCAGATCGTCACTTTCACCTTTCCGCATATCGGCAATATCGGCACCAATGACGAAGACATCGAGGACCTCAACCCGCTGGCCCGCGCCGGCGCCGTCGGCGCCGTGTTCAAGGCCGATGTCACCAACCCGTCGAATTACCGCGCCGGAACCGGTCTCGACCAGTGGCTGAAGAAGCGCGGCATCGTCGCACTTTCAGGCATCGACACACGGGCGCTGACCGCGCTGATCCGCGAAAAGGGCATGCCTAATGCCGTCATCGCGCACGCGCCCGACGGTATCTTCGACGTCGATGACCTCAAGCGGCGCGCCGCCGCATGGTCAGGGCTTATCGGGCTTGATCTCGCCAAGGAGGTGACCTCCGGCCAGTCATCGGTCTGGCGCGAAACGCCCTGGGTCTGGAACGAGGGCTTTGGCGAACAGGCTGATCCGTCGATGCACGTCGTTGCCGTCGACTACGGCGTCAAGCGCAACATATTGCGCCTGCTGGCCGGCCTCGGCGCCAAGGTCACTGTGGTGCCGGCAAAAACCGGCGCCGAGGAGATCCTGGCGATGCGGCCGGACGGCATTTTTCTATCCAACGGCCCTGGCGATCCGGAAGCCACCGGCGACTACGCCGTGCCGGTCATTCAGGATCTTTTGAAGACCGATATCCCGCTTTTCGGCATCTGCCTCGGCCACCAGATGCTGGCGCTGGCGCTGGGCGGCAAGACCGCAAAAATGCATCAGGGTCACCACGGCGCCAATCATCCCGTCAAGGATCACACCACCGGCAAGGTCGAAATCGTCTCGATGAACCATGGCTTTGCCGTCGACGCCGACTCCTTGCCGAGCGGTGTCGAGGAAACCCATGTCTCGCTGTTCGACGGTTCGAATTGCGGCATTGCGCTCACCGGCAGACCGGTCTTCTCGGTCCAGCATCATCCCGAAGCCTCGCCCGGCCCGCAGGATTCGCACTATCTGTTTCGCCGCTTCGTCAACTTGATCCGCGAAAAGCGCGGCGAGCCGGCACTGGCCGAGCGTGTTTAGCGCATTGCGTAAAAACGGATTTGACTGACGGCGCCGGCCGGGCTCCCGCCGCCGATCAAGCCCCGTCCGTCACGGCTTCCCGCGCGTGCATGCGTTTGACTTCCTTCGGCGTCGGCTTGGCCACCCTGGTGACGAAGACGACGAGCGCCAGCGTGAGGAAAATCGCGCCGAGCAGATACGGGGCACCGCCGAAAACCACGGGCGCGTTCGGCCCCGTGAACCAGGAAAAGATCGCCGTATAAAGCAGCGGTGTGATGATCGAGGTGATCGAGAAGATCGAGGTCATCGCGCCCTGGAGTTCGCCCTGGGCGGAAGGTGGCACCTTGGCGGCCGCCAGGCTTCTGAGCGGCGGGTCGGCCAACGCCTCGAGACATCCGACGACGATCACTGCATAGATCATCCAGCCTTGTGACGCGAAGGCGTAGCCGAAGGCGCTGAGTGCGGTAAATGCCAGACCGATTACCGCCGTCTTCCACTCGCCAATCTTAGGGATCACGCGCGGCAGGACTGTCGCCATGACGATCGCCCCGCACAGGCCGAAAGCGCCGAGCGAGAAGCCGATCTGTTGTTCGCTCCAGCCATAGCGATAACTGGAGACGAACGACCAGACCGCAGGATACATCATGTGCCCCAGCGTCATCAGAAAGAAGACAAGTCCGATCCAGCCGATACCTTCGTAGTTGCGCATCTGGACGAGCGTGCCGACCGGGTTCGCGCGTTTCCACTCGAAGCGGCGACGGTGCTTGTTATCAAGTGTTTCCGGCAACAGAAACAGCGCGATCAGAAAGTTTGCGAAAGCAAGCCCGGCAGCGAAATAGAACGGCACACGCGGCCCGAACGTGCCGAGCAACCCGCCCAGAACCGGCCCGATGACGAAGCCGACGCCGAAAGCAATGCCGAGCAGCCCGAAATTCTTCGCACGATTTTCGTCGGTCGAGATATCGGCAATGAACGCCGATGTCGTGGAATAACTGGCGCCGGAAATGCCGGCCAGCACGCGGCCGATGAACAGCATCGGATAGGACCAGGCGATAGCGCAGATCAGATTGTCGATAGCGAACGTCAGCACCGAGGCGAGCAGAATTGGCCGCCGCCCGAACCGGTCGCTCAACCCGCCCATCACTGGTGCGAAAACGAACTGCATCGCCGCATAGACGAAGAACAGCCAGCCGCCCTCGATAGCCGCCTCGCTGATGCCGACGCCGGTCAATTCCCTGAGATAGGCCGGCAGCACCGGCATAATGATGCCGAAGCCGATGATGTCGAGCAGCAGGGTGGTGAAAACAAGCGCAAGGCCCCGCCTGGCGGTTTTGGGGTCTATCATGATGGTATCTCCTCGGGCCGCCCGAGCGAACGGGAACACACCTTATAGGCGAGCACATCGCTGGGAACAATGAGGGAACGGGCAGAGTGCTTTCATCCTGACATCCCCTGACTGCGATCCAGTCTCTCGGATTACGAGAAAACCGTCGGCTCAGATCGGGTTGTTGAACGTGTCGCAGTCCGAAAGCTTGCCGTTCTGGAAGCCTCGCGCCAGCCAGGTCTGCCGCTGCTGCGACGTGCCGTGGTTGAAGCTTTCCGGCACGACGTAGCCCTGCATCTTCTTCTGCAGCGTGTCGTCGCCGATCTGCTTGGCGGCGTTCAGTGCCTCCGCCATGTCGCCCTGTTCCAAGATGCCTTTCTGACCGGTGAAATGCGCCCAGATGCCGGCAAAGCAGTCGGCCTGCAACTCGACCTGCACCGACATGTGGTTGGCGTCCGCTTCGCCCATGCTCTGCCGCATCTGGTTGAATTTGGGCAGGATGCCGACGAGGTTCTGCACATGGTGGCCGACCTCATGCGCGATCACATAGGCCTGTGCGAAATCGCCCGAGGCACCGAACTGCTGATCGAGCTGCTGGAAGAAGGTGGTGTCGAGATAGACTTTGCGATCGTTGGGGCAGTAGAATGGTCCGGCCGCTGACGAGGCAGAGCCGCAAGCAGAGCCGATCCGTCCGCTGAACAGGACCAGTTTTGGATCTTGATAGGTCAGGCCCTCGGACTGAAAAATACCGGTCCACGTGTCCTCGGTCTCGGCCAGCACAGTCGACACGAACTGCTTCATCTCGTCGGAGGCGGGCGCACCGGTGCCGCCGCCTTGCGCACCGCTATTGTCGGTGATCTGACCGCCGCCGGGCTGCAAGCCGCTGTTATCGAGGATCTGACTCGGGTCGAAGCCGAAATACCACCCTGCCAGGAAAATCAACCCTACGATGATAATGCCCGACATGCCGCCGCCGCCCGCGCGACCGCCGATCGGGATGCGAAACTGCCCCGGCCCGCCGCCAAGCCCGCCGCTCTGGCCGCGCTCGTCCTCGACATTGTCACTCTGACGACGGCCCTTCCAGAGCATGGCAACCCCCGTGATGCAATTTTCCGGCCGATCGGGCCGTGTCCCGGTTCGATCGGACACGACAACAATTATCTCAACGGTTACGCCAAGTCACAGTATTTTTCGTGCGAACAAGCAATGCTTGCTGACGCTTGCCTGCTCTGGCCGAGACATCGCAAGGTCTGTGCCGTTCACCCTGCTCGTGGGAAGCGAGTCGCGCGAAGAGATACGCTGGCCGTGCTTTTCAGCGGGCGGCGATTATTGCCTTGCGAAAGGCTTCGAGCGTCTCGGCGCTGACATGATGCTCGATGCCCTCGGCGTCGATGCGCGCCGTCTCGGCGCTGACCCCGAGCGAGCGCAGGAAGGCCTCGACCGTCTGGTGGCGAATGCGGCTCTCTTCCGCAACCTTGCGGCCGGCATCGGTCAGGAACACGCCGCGATAAGGCTTCCGGGAGACCAGCCCGTCGGCGCACAGCCGCGTCAGCATTTTCGCGACCGTCGGCTGAGCGACGCCGAGCCGTGCCGCGATATCGACCTGGCGCGCCTCGTTGCCATCCTCGATCAGGTCGGCGATGAGCTCGACATAATCCTCGACCAGCGCGCTGCGGCGCGCTTCACGCGTCTGCCTGAAGCCTTCCGAGTGGATTTCTGCGTCAGGCAGCGGCTTTTCGCGAGGAACCGGTCTTTTCTTCAGCGCCAATACGCGCTCCTCCCGGCAGTTTGAATCGACATTGCGGTCATAACACGGAACCCTATTGGTTCTGGCCGTTTATTTCCATTCGGTGGCCGGCGCAACCGGCGTTCACTGCCGTTCAGGCCGCACGCCAAGCGGCCACAAGAAAAAGCTCAGACAATGAAATATAGCATATTGCATAATGTTCAGCCGTGGCATAGATAAGGAGACAACATCGATCGTTCCAGTGGAAAGCCATTTCATGTCGGAAGCCGAAGCCACCTCAGCCCCCCGGTCCATGTGGCGATTTGCCCGCCCGGAGGACGACGAGCAGCCCAGCCTTCGCGAAGTCAACGCAACGATCGCGGTGCCGCACTCGGGGATCTGGCTTCGCCGGCTGTTCGCCTTCATGGGGCCGGGCTACATGGTTTCGGTCGGCTATATGGATCCGGGCAATTGGGCGACCGACCTCGCCGGCGGGGCCCAATTCGGCTACACGCTGCTTTTCATCATCATGTTGTCGAACCTGATGGCGATCCTGCTGCAGGCACTCGCCGCCCGGCTCGGCATCGCCACCGGCCGCGACCTTGCGCAGGCGTGCCGCGCCTATTATCCGCGACCAGTCAATTTCATGCTTTGGGTCGCTTGCGAACTGGCCATCATCGCCTGCGACCTGGCCGAGGTCATTGGCACGGCGATCGCCTTGCAACTGCTGTTCGGCATTCCGCTGATAGGCGGCGCCATCATCACCGCGCTTGATGCCTTCCTGCTGCTGCTGCTGATGAACAAGGGCTTCCGTTTCCTCGAGGCCTTCATCATAGCGCTTTTGATTATCATCTTCGGCTGCTTCGCCATTCAGATCTTTGCCGCCGCCCCGCCGGTCGGCTCCATCCTGCACGCGATGTTCGTGCCGTCGTCCGAGATCGTCACCAATCCGGCCATGCTCTACATCGCCATCGGCATCATCGGCGCCACGGTGATGCCGCACAATCTCTATCTGCACTCCTCGATCGTGCAGACCCGGGCCTACGAGCGCACCGATCGCGGCAAGCGCGATGCCATCAAATGGGCGACGACCGACTCGACCATCGCGCTGATACTGGCGTTGTTCGTCAATGCTTCCATCCTTATCGTGTCGGCGGTGGCGTTCCACGGCACCGGTCATCATGACGTTGCCGAGATCGGCCAGGCCTTCGAGCTTCTGTCGCCGCTGCTTGGCCTCGGCATCGCTTCCATCCTGTTTGCCGTAGCGCTGCTCGCCTCCGGCCTGAACTCGACGGTGACGGCGACGCTCGCCGGCCAGATCGTGATGGAAGGGTTCTTGCGGCTGCGCATCCCGCAATGGGCGCGCCGCCTGCTGACGCGCGGCATCGCCATCATCCCGGTGGTGGTGGTCACCGCGCTCTATGGCGAGAAGGGAACCGGCCAGTTGCTGGTCTTCAGCCAGATAATCCTGTCGATGCAGCTCCCCTTCGCTGTCGTACCGCTGGTGCAGTTCGTCTCGGACAAGCGCAAGATGGGCAATTTTGCCATTTCCCGCGCCGTCGCCGTACTGGCCTGGGTGGTTGCCGCGCTCATCCTGGTGCTCAACTTCAAGCTGCTCTACGATACGGTCGTTGGCTTGGGCTGAGCGTTCTCGGCTCCAAGCTGAGACGATAAGGTCGGCAGTCACCTGCCCCCGGTCCTAGACTAGAAATTTGCCGGCCGCTGTCGGACAAATGTCCGTTCGCCCGTCCTTGGCTCGAACTCCGGCCATGACGGCACGGACCAGGGAAAGGGAGCTCCAATGAGGAAGATCATCGCCGCAACATTCGTCAGCCTCGACGGCGTCATGCAGGCGCCCGGCGGCCCGCAAGAGGACCCTGTCGGCGGCTTCAAATTCGGCGGCTGGACGTTTCACTACTGGGACGATGTGATGCGCGCCGCGATGGGCGAGACGTTTTCAAAACCGTTCGCGCTGCTTCTCGGCCGCAAGACTTACGACATCTTCGCCGCCCACTGGCCTTATCAGAAGAATGATCCGATCGCCGACAGCTTCAACGCCGTCACCAAATATGTGGCGACGCACAGGCCGGATTCGCTGTCCTGGCAAAACAGCCAGCCGCTCGGCAGCGATGTCGTCGCGACGTTGCGCCGGATGAAGCAGGAGGACGGCCCGGACCTGCTCATTCAGGGATCGAGCGAGCTGATCCAGACCTTGCTCGCCAATGACCTGATCGACGAGATCAGCCTGCTGATTTTCCCGCTGGTGCTGGGCAAGGGCAAAAAACTGTTCGGCAGCGGCACAATACCCGCCGCCTTCAAGCTGACCCGTTCGCAGGCATCGACCACCGGTGTCATCATGGCGAGCTATGAACGCTCCGGCGAGATCAAGACCGGGTCATTTGCCACGGAGCAGCCGTCCGAAGCCGAGATCGAGCGGCGCAAGAACTGGAAGTAGATGCCGCAGGGCGATCAAGGACGGCTGAACACTGGCCGTCCTTTTTGCTGTTTTTAAGCCGCCTCTCGTCGCCCTGCCAACCCATCGCGGAGGTGGCCCGCGAATGCCAGTGCAGCCGGCGCGACGGCGTGCTTCGGCAAATGCAGATTGATCGAAAAATTCGGCAATGACGGCAGCTCCGGATCGTTGGCCAAAATGTCGAGGTCGACAGGCACGGTCGACGCCAACCAGGTGGTGACGGCCAAGTCCGAACGCACTGTCGCCGTCGTCGCGTCGATGCTGCCGTTTTCGAATACGGTGCGCCATTCCAGCCCATGCTCGTTAAGCGCCTCCAGCACCACCGGGCGGAACGCACAGGTCTCGGCGACCATCGAAACCGGCAAGGGGCGTTTGCTGCGGGCGGCGCCGCCTTTGGCGCCGACCCAGACCAGCCGGTCGACAACAAGGCATTCGCCGGCCGACCGACCGATCGGCTCCTCGATCACCGCGAGCTCTATCGTGCCGGTCGCCAAGGCTGCGGCCAGCTCCGGCGACGAAGCACAGACAAGCGAGATCTCGACCTGCGGATAGGCTTCGGCATAGGCCTTCAGCACCGGCGCAAGCAAGGTGCCGACAAGGTCGTACGGCACGCCAAGCCGCACCTGACCGGCAACTGCATCGCCCGCCATCTCCGCCAGGATCTCGTCATTGAGGGAAAGCAGGCGCTTGCCCTTGCCGAATAACTGCTCGCCGGAGCGGGTCAGCCGCAATCCACGCCGATCGCGATCGAACAGGCTGCAGCCGAGAACCTCTTCCAAACGCTTGATCTGCTGGCTGACGGCACCTTGCGTCAAATGCAGCGCGTTGGCCGCCGCCGTCATGCTGGCCTTGTCGGCAACGGTGACGAAGGTTCGAACCAGGGCAGTATCGAGGTTGCGGAGCATCCGGCTATTATATTTGCTAATGCATGTCATAGCAAACATTGCATTTACTGATGAGCCGAACAGCCTACCGTGCAGGCTTCAAAGGAAGCAGCATGTTTGAACCTGTCCTTCCCCTCGTCCTGTTCGCGCTGGTCTCAACCTCAACGCCCGGCATGGCCACGACCTTGTCGACGGCGTCCGGCGCGCAGTTCGGCTTTCGCCGCTCTATCCCGCTGATGGCCGGGAGTGCGGCCGGCCTGGCCACGGTGGCTGCGGCAGGTGCTGCCGGGCTCGCCGGTCTGCTGGCCGCCGCTCCTTCGCTGCAACTGGCAATGAAAATGGCCGGTACCCTCTATCTGACGTGGCTTTCCCTCAAGATCGGCCGCAGCGGTCCGCCCAATCTGGACGTGGCCATGGCAAAGCCGAACAGCTTTTTGGGCGGCGCCGGCCTGCAATGGATGAACCCAAAGGGCTGGGCCATGGGGCTGGGAGCGGCGGCATCCTTTGCCGGGCTCGCCAACGGGCCGCTGCAGCTCGCCTTGCTGCTCGGCACGGTCTTCGGCCTTGCAGCGGCCCTATCGCTGGCAGCATGGTGCGTGGCGGGCACGCTGCTCGCCGGGTTGCTGCGAACCGAGCGGCAGTGGCGCATGCTCAACGCCGTGCTTGGCCTGCTGCTGGCCGCCTCGATCATCCCGATGTGGCGGACAGCGTAAGATCAGTCTTTAGCCATGTCAGGCAGCGTAACGCGCCGCCGGCTTGCCCGCCAGAAGACTGCCGACGAAGCCTTGCGGACGCGAAGAAAGGCCCCCCCCCCCGGCAATATCGGCAAGACCCGGTGCCGTGAATGCTTCACCCTTTGCCAGGCCAACCAGCGCTGCATCGACCAGATCGTCGGCGGTCATGACGATTTCTTGCGGAACGTCGGCGAGGTCGCTTCCGGCAACTTCCCAGAATTCGGCACTGGACGAAATCGCCGCGCTGGATTTTGACGCACCGCCGCCGCGACTTCAACTATCGGCGGCCGGCAGCCAAGCTTTGCCCACAAGCCTTACTCGGCCGGCATCGCCACCGGACGCGCCGCCAGATGGCCCGCCAGCACTACGCCCAGACCGATGATCGGGAACGCCGCCGCGACCACGCCGAGGTCGGCCGGTGCGCCATAGCGCAGCACAGCGGCGCCGACCACGGCACCCAGTGCCACGCCGAGATAGAGCGCCGAAGCGTTCAGCGACAGCACGATGGGCGCGGCATCGGGCGCCAGCTTGATAATGCGGCTGGCCTGCGCCGGCGGGAATGCCCAGCCGACGATGCCCCACGGCACCATCATGGCCATGAGCGCCGGCCCGGCGATCTCGCGCGGCAGGAACATCGGGATCAGCGAAAACGTGACCAGCATGGCGGCACTCAGCGCCAGCGACCAGCAGACGGTGCGCGTCGCGCCGAAACGGTCGGCGGCCTGACCGCCGCCGATATTGCCAATGACCGCGCCAACGCCAAAGGCGAGCAGCATTCCGGGAAGCGCGATCGGGTTCAGTCCGCCGCCTTCGATCGCCAGCGGCGCGACAAAGGCAAAGACGGTGAAGGCGCCGATCAGCGCCAGGATCGTCGTCACCAGGATAGGCATGACGCCGGGGCGAAGTGCCGCTGCAAGCCGCATCCGGAGCGGCAGCCTGGTGCCGACGATGCCGCGCGGCAGCCGGTACCACAGGATCGCGCCGGCGAGCGCACCGAGGCCGGCGATGGCAAAGAAGGTGCCGCGCCAGCCGGCAACCGTCGCAACGAGCGCGCCGAGCGGTGCTCCGACCGCGACCGCAACCGTAGTGCCGCCGACGACCACGGCAATGGCGCGGGCGCGGTGATGATCGTCGACAAGCGCAACGGCCGTTCCCTGTGCGGTCGCTGCGAACAAGCCTGACGACAGCGCCATGACGATGCGCGCGATCAACAGCAATTCGAAGGAGGAGCTCAGCGCCGCGGCGACGTTGCCCAACACGAAGAACACCAGCGTCCACAGGATGACGCGGCGCCGGTCCCATTCGCCGGTCAGCGTTGCCAGGATCGGCGCGCCGATCGCATAGGCGAGCGCAAACGCGGTGATCAGCGTGCCGGCGAGCGGAACGGAGATGGCGGCATCCTTTGCAATGTCGGGCAAAAGGCTGGAGATGACGAAACCTTCGGTCGAAATCGTGAACGATCCGAGCGCAAGCCAGATGAGGCGCTTATCCATGGCAATTTCCTTAGTTCAAAGGTTATTGAACAATTGGACATAACAGGGCATGATGTCAATAAAGCCGCTGCAAAATAGCCGAACCATCCTGACAGCCCTGTGTCAGGACGGGGCGACGAAACGAAACTATGTGTCCATTAGCCACGAGAGGAGATGCGTTGAAATCGGCTCCGAATGTGCTTAATTCCTGGGCATGACCTTGCCCCATCCCACCGCCGACCAGATCAGCCTGCCGAACGTGCTTGCCGTGCTCGGCGACCCGACGCGACTGGCCATCGTGCGCTATCTCGCCAGCAAAGAGGGCGTGCCGCTGAATTGCAGCCGGTTCCTCGATCTCTGCTCGAAGACCAATCTGAGCTACCATTTGGCCAAGTTGCGTGAGGCCGGCGTCACCCGCACCGAGGCGGTTGGAACCAGCCGGCTGATCACGCTGCGCCGTGACGATCTCGACCGCCGCTTCCCGGGCCTGCTCGACAGTGTTATTGCCGCGGCCGGCGACGCATCGTTGCCGGCGGTCGGCGGCCACGAGATCGAAGTCCGCGCCTGAACGACCCGAAGCTGGGTTCCGCTCTCGCCCGCCTCGCGAGGCGAGAAAAGTAGCTTCACCCGCCCTCCAGCCATTCCAATTAACGGAGCCTGCCATGCGCATTGCCGTCCTCGCCGACATCCACGGCAATGTCCTGGCGCTCGACGCCGTGCTCAATGATCTGCGGCAGCGCGGCGGCGCCGACCTCATCGTCAATCTCGGCGATTGCGTTTCCGGCCCGCTCTGGCCCCGCGAGACCATGGAGCGGCTCGAGACGCTCGACCTGCCGACGGTGCGCGGCAACCACGACCGCCGCGTTGCCCGCGACACCGCCGACGAGACCATGTGGCCGTCCGATCGCTACGCGCAGGAACGGCTGACCGCAGGCCAACGCGAGGCGCTATTTGCGCTGCCCGTCACGCTGGAGCTGGCGCCCGGCATACTCGCCTTCCACGCCCGGCCCGACCACGACGAAAAATACCTGACTGACGTGATCCTCGACGGCCGGCTGGTGCGCGCGCCGCTGGTCGCAATCCAGCGGCGCCTCGGCGCGATCGATCCCGCCTGCCGCATCATGCTTTGCGGCCACAGCCATCGCAGCGAGCTGGTCCGCATTCCCGGCGGTCCGGTCATCTTCAACCCGGGCAGCATCGGCTGCCCCGCCTATGACGATTCAACCCCGCCGGCGCATGTCTCCGAACAGGGTTCGCCGCACGCCCGCTACGGCATCGTCGACTTGCATCCCGATCGTTTCGAATCCATCGCCGTCGACTATGACCATAAGGCGGCGGCGTATCAGGCCGAACAGGCGGGACGGCCCGA
Organism: Mesorhizobium sp. M1227; assembly: GCF_040318315.1. Classification (NCBI taxonomy): domain Bacteria; kingdom Pseudomonadati; phylum Pseudomonadota; class Alphaproteobacteria; order Hyphomicrobiales; family Phyllobacteriaceae; genus Mesorhizobium; species Mesorhizobium sp. M1227. The sequence goes on along the minus strand of NZ_JAMYLZ010000036.1, from coordinate 41,202 downwards.
ATGGGCTCACGCGCTGCGCACCGGCTTCATGCCGGGCTGAGCTTGCTCATCCCAGGCTGAGCTTGCTCATCCCAGGCTGAGCTTGCTCATGCCTAGCTGAACGGATGACCGCCTTCGAGCGGCAGAAGTCGCGACGGGTCCAATCTTCAGTCGTCAGACGCCGATCGCTTCGATCGCTTGGCAGGACGTCGGGCGCTGGCCGCCGAAGTCTTGGACGCCGAAGTCTTGGACGTCGAAGTCTTGGTCGCCGAAGCCTTTGGCCGTGACGTCTTCGGCGCCAGTTGCGTTGGGTTGAACGTCTGTGCTGGGGCGGATTCGGAACCGGCCCGAATGTCGGCGTCGCGCACCTGCTGGCCAAAGTTCAGGCCGGTCAGCTCTTCAATCTCGGCCACCGTCGAAAGGAACTCCGATACCCTGGCAATTTCAAGCGGGTCATCGAATGCCTCGGCACGCTCGCCGAACGCTTCGGGCATCACTTCCAAAACCGGCTTCTGGTCCGCCAGCAGCGCGATGGCGCGCAGGCCAGCTTGATCGGACCACAGCGCGATCTTCCAGAACTTCAGCGGAACATTGCTATCGAAGCGGTAGGGAGGATCGTCCTCGCCGAACACTGGCCCGGCAAACACCGTGACACGGCCTCGCGTCGTATAGGCGTTGCGCAGCACATAGGTTTCTACCGCGCGCCATCTCAACTTCCCTTTGGAGCCGGGATGGTTAAGCGAGCTTCCTTGATTGAAGAAGCCGACTTGCGGCGCAGCATTGGTATAAAAGAACGTGTCGCGTTCTGCCGCGACCGCCTCCTGATCGACGCCCCATGCGGGGTCGCCGCGAAGTGTAATATGGCCCTTCTGGAACATTCGAGCGATTCGTTCCTTGGATTTTGCGACGGGAAATCCAGGCACATTCTGGCTCGAATAGAATTCCTGGGTCATCTGCTCGCCAAGGTCGAGGCGCCGATCCGGCCGGAAAGCATCGCTGGCTTCCGAACCGGAAATCGACTCCACCCCCAATTCGACAAGCGACGGGTTGTCGATGACCGTCTTGTCCTCACGATTGACCGCCTTGGTGCGGGATCCATCGATATTGCAGGCCGTGACGAAGGCAAGCCTGCGATCGGCGTTCATCAAGATCGAAAAATGATGGTAGCGCAATTCGTGCGGGTCCTCTCCCGGTTTGGCAAGAAGGTTTTTGGCCAACCGGTAGGGTGAATTGGCAACCGTCGGCATTGCCAGGACAAAGCCCGGTATGAAGCCGGGCTCATACCCTCCACGATCGTCGAAATCCTCCGTTTTCCAACCCGCGGCCTCGGCGATGGCCACCTTCCCGGGTTCGCTTGCCGGGCCTTTGCCGTCGTTTCGTCTCGCATCGCCTCCGTCGCGGTCGATCAGCGGCGCCCGGACATTTATCTCGACGGGAAAAGTCCAGGTGACCGAGCCATCGGCATTGTGTCTCGTCGCCGGCCGATTGCGATCCGGTTCCGGCCGCTGCACCGGCCTGTCCGGCACATCTTCGCGAATATCGGCGTTCAGCCGAACTGTCTCGTCCATCATGCGCGGCATGCCGGCCCAAATCGCCAGAGCTTGCGAAACCGCCGATGCCGAGGAGCCCGGCAGCTTGGACTTTCTAGCACCCAGATCGTCAACGATGGCGCTGATCCGTATGCCTTCGTTGATCTCGCGCGCAAGCGCATAGCCACCTATGCCCGTCACCTCGTGGAACGGGCCGGCCCAATGGTGCAGGGCGATAGGTTCCCATTCATTGTTGAAGACCGGGGAGCCGGAAGAACCCTGTTCGGTGTCGGCGACATAGTGCAGCACTTGCACCGTTTCGTCGCGGGCCACCAGCCGGTTTTCACGCAACACCAGTTCCTTGAAGCGGCCATCGGGATGCTGGACGATGTTGGCGATTTCGCCGAGCATATGCTTGTCGCGCGCATCCGACAGCGAGATAAAACCGAACTCCCCCAGTTCCTTTGGGCCGGAACGCCGCTCGCCGACTCCGATCAGCGTATAGTCCAGACCCTCTATGCTATCGCTCACGAAACAGGATTCAGGATCGAACAGGAACGTCGTCGGCGTACGCACGGCATTCGCACCGTCCTGCTCATAATCGAACTGGACCTGGAAGCGCCGGGAATCCGCCTGCGACGAAATCACATGGTTGTTTGTGAGGAACAACCTTGGCCCGACCAGAAAACCCGATCCTTGCGGATTGCCGTTGAGAAAGGCAACGCGGCCAACCGCATCGGCAGCACGGCGCCCACGCTCGAGGAATGCGACCCCGATGAAATCGAGCGTTGGGCCGAGAATAGCCTCCGGCCCTGGCTGCTTGGCGGCGGCCTTTCTTTCCCCGGCAGACCTCATGTCAATTGCTGCCGATATCATCTCCGCTTCGGTGCGGCTGAGCGACGCCTTTACCTGCAACCTGTCGAGCCGCCTGGAGAGGGTCTGTTCGGCGGCCAGCGGATTGCCGTTGGCGATGTGACCAAGTGAAGCCTCAATCTCGGCGCGCGTTTTCTTGATACGCTGGCGAACTATGTTTTCCACCTGCGCAAATATTTCAAGGTCGACCATATTGCCCTCCTCAACCTTACTTGAGAGAGTGCATATTTACATGAAATGTGCAATATTTTGCCGGCTGTTAGTTCACGGAAGCGGCCTGGTCGCGATTCAACACGCGGCACCTTTTCGGGCTTACACAGCGCCGCCTCGTCGCCTATAAAAACCGGCTGGCGTGCGATGGCGCTTTCGTGCCTGGCCGCGCCTTCGGCAATTGAACCTACCACCATGGCAGATGATTAGGCGCACAGTAACACTCCCGACGACGCTGCTTGCGATGGTTGCCGCTCCGCTGATGCTGGCGGAGTTGCCGGCCAACGGCCAGGAGCCGGAGCCCATCATCTCGATTGTGACGGGTCTTGCTCCGGATGATCTCCTGAACGTGCGCGCCACGGCGTCGGCCATGGGCAAGATCGAGGCGCGGCTGCCGAGTGGTTCGAGCGTGAAAAATCTCGGCTGCGGCGACGTCAGCGGCTACAAATGGTGCAAGGTTGAAGACATTGATGACCCGAAGATGAGCGGATGGGCGCCCGCACGCTACCTCGACCCTATCAATCCCCGGCAAGTGACACCGCAGGTGGCGGCCAGTGCGGAGAACCCTGCGCCTCAGCCGCTGCCCGACCTGACAACGCGCCTCGGCGCGACCGCTCCCGAAACGCCGCTGAATTCCCCTGACGCGATCGGCAGGGTGGCGATCGAGGATGCTTACCGCCTGGCCCTGGCCGGTGGAAACCCCACGACTGGACAGGTTGATGGATCGCCGCCCGCGGCAGTGGGTCCCGTCCAGAATTTCGGCGCGGCCAACGCGGCGCCCCCGGCCGACGCACAGACCGTTGCGCGGCTTCAGCCGCCGGGGACACCGGTACCCGGTGCCGGCAACGCCATCCCCTGTGCGCGCTATCTCGGCCAGCCGATGACCAGCTGCAAGGCAGGCGTGGTGCGCACCGGCGACAAGACCGACGTGACCGTGACCTGGCCCGATGGCGGCACGCGCATCATCAGCTTCAAGGCCGGCAAGCCGGCCGGTGCGGACGCGCCCGGCGAATTCCGCTTCACCCGCGAGGGCAGCCTGAACATGATCCGCGTCGGTGCTTCCGAACGCTTCGAGATTACGAACGCTTTGGCGTTGGGGGATAGTGATAGGGGGAATAAGGCAGTAGGGCAGTAGGGCAATATGTTTAAAGGGCGCTCGAACCTCTGCCCTACTGCCCTACTGCCTTACTGCCCTACTGCCCTACTGCCCTACTGCCCTACTGCCCTACTCCCCTAGCCGAGCATCATGACTTACCAATCCCCAATCTCCCCCGGCCGCTCCTGGTACGAAGACACGGCCGGGCCAAGGCCCGAATATCCGGCGCTCGACGGCGACCGGACATGCGATGTGGTGATTGTCGGCGGCGGCTTTACCGGCCTGTCGGCGGCGGCTCATCTCGCCACGACAGGCGCGGATGTCGTGCTTATCGAAACGCATCGTTTCGGTGACGGCGCATCGGGCCGCAATGGTGGCCAGCTCGGCACCGGACAACGGGCCTGGGCAGAGGAACTGGAAGCGGAATACGGCTTTTCCCGCGCCAAGGCGCTGTTCGACCTTGCCGAAGAGGCCAAGGCGCATCTGCTCGACTTTGCCGCGATGCACCAGATCGAGATCGACTATATGCCCGGCCAGATGTCGGTGGCGCACAAGAAGCGCTATGTCGACGACTACAAGGCGCATGCCGAGATCATGGCAAACCGGTTCGGTTATCCGCACATCTCATTTATGGATGCCGCGGAGACTGCCGAGCGGCTCGGCTCGACGCATTATTTCGGCGGCACCCGCGACACCGGCACCGGCCATGTCCATCCGCTGAAGCTGGTGATCGGCACCGCGAAAGTCGCGGCAGAGGCCGGCGCAAAGCTTTTCGAGCAGACGCCGTCGACCGGCATCACCTCCGGCGGCGGCAAGGTCAGGGTTGTGACGCCGAAGGGCACGATCACCGCCGCTAAATGCCTGATCGGGGTCAACGCCTATGGCGGCACGCTCGAACCGGTGAGTGCCGCGCATATTATGCCGATCGGCTCCTTCATCGGCGCGACTATACCGCTGGGAGCCGATTCCAAAGTGTTGCCGGGTGGCGAGGCGGTCGACGATTCGCGCTTTGTCGTGCGCTATTTCCGCAAATCGAAGGATGGGCGGCTGCTGTTTGGCGGGCGCGAGATCTATGCGGTCAACGATCCCAAGGACATCCACATCCACATCCGCCGGCAGATTGCCGAGATCTATCCGGCACTGAAGGACGTCGAGATCACTCATGGCTGGGGCGGCTACGTCGGCATCACCGTGCCGAGAAAGCCGTTCGTGCGCGAAGTGATGCCCAATGTGACCTCGATCGGCGGTTATTCCGGCCACGGCGTCATGCTGTCGAACTTTTTCGGCAAGCTTTATGCCGAGACGGTCGCCGGCAACCGCGACCGGCTGAAGCTGATCGAGGACCTGAAAATTCCACCCTTCCCCGGCGGCCGGCGTTTGCGCGCGCCACTGCTCTTCCTTGCGCTCAACTGGTACGCGTTGCGGGACAGGATCTAACCAGACGTTGCAGAATCCTTAACCGGGGCGCAGAATTCCCGCCAAGGGCGCAGTGATGCCACAATCGCGGGCGAAAGATGATGCTCGTGGGCAGCTGAACGGGGAATTTTTGCGGGCCTGCCCGCTTTTGGTTTGGGACCGATGCCGATCGAAATGCCGGCTCTCCGGCATGGGTCGTAAGAACATCGGCCCGCAAATGGAGGTGGCAAGTGTGAGAGAGCCCTTCAGTTTCGGCGCGCCGGAACGACGGCGCCTTGCGATGCAATTCGGTTACGATATGCGGCCGACGTTCTGGCACGGGGTCCGGTCGAACGCGCATCTGGTGATAGCCGCGCTTGGCACGGTCGCACTGCTCGGCGTTGCCGCGGTGGCACTGTGGCTGGCATTGCCGGCAAATGAGCGACAAGCGGCCGCAAGTCCTGAGCAGATCGTTCCGACCATCCCGGTCAAGACGACGAAGATCATGCCTGCCAAGGTTGCTGCGCCGCCGCGGACGACGGGCAAGGCAGATGCGGTTTCCCCAGCGGTGGCCGCAGCGGAAGCCGAGATACCAGCGCTGGCTCCCAACGATCCGCGCTGGACAGGGCCAAAGACGGCATCGGCCGCCGCCACGGCAGCATCCGACCAGCTGGCAAGCCAGACCGAGCAGGCGACCGATAAATCGTCTGCTTCGGTGGCATTCGCCGACCCGGCAGCAAAACCCGACGCTGCGGCATTGTTTGCCAAAGTCGCGGCTCCCGGCAGCTCAACGAAAAACAGCGGGCCCGATGGCGCGCAGACCGCCGCCATCCCCACGCCCAAGCCGCAACTGCCGACGCAGACCGCGAGCGAAGACGACAACAGCACCAAGGCAAATTCCGGAAGAGCCAATACTGCCGGTACCGGACGCATCCTGAGATCCGTCACCATGCGCACCGGCCCAAAAAAGAATGCGGCCGCGATTCTCACCGTGCCGGCCAAGACCTCGGTGCAAGTGATGAGCTGCAAGCAATGGTGCCAGATCGTCTACAACGGCAAGCGCGGCTGGATTTACAAGAGCTACGTCAAAACCGGGGCGTAGGGCCGGCAGAGCGATTGCGGGTCGCTCGCCGTCAGCCAGTCCTCCGCCGGAGGCCCCGGCCGTTCAAATACAACGTCCGCCGTCGACTTCCAGCGCCACGCCAGTGATGAAAGCCGCTTCGTCCGAAGCAAGCCAAAGCGCGGCATTGGCTATGTCGAGCGGCGTCGAAAGCCGGCCGAGCGGGATCGACGCGCGGAACTTCTCGCGGATCTCGGGTGTGTCGGCGCCCATGAATTTCGCGAGCATGCCGGTCTCGCCGGCAACTGGGCAAAGGCAGTTGACGCGGATGTTCTTCGGCGCGAGTTCCACCGCCATCGATTTGGTCGCGGTGATCGCCCAGCCCTTCGAGGCGTTGTACCAGGTGAGGCCGGGCCGCGGTCTGATACCGGCCGTGGAGGCCGTCGTCAGGATGACGCCACCGCCTTGCCGTTCCATGACCGGCACCACTGCAAGCGCTGCGTGGTAGATCGCCTTCATGTTGACTGATGTGATCAGGTCGAAGGTCGCTTCGTCGACTTCCAGCATGTCACCGTTGCGATGGGTGTAACCCGCGTTGTTGACCATGATGTCGATGCGGCCGAAGGCGCTCATTGCGGCATTGACCATGTCGTCGAATTCGGACCGCAGCGAGACGTCGGTCTGGGTCCAGATCGCCTTTTCGCCGATCTCGCCGGCAACGCGCTCTGCGCCCTTGGCGTTCAGATCGGCGACGACTACCCGCGCGCCCTCCTCGGCAAAGCGCCTGGCCATGCCCTCGCCAAAGCCCGAGGCAGCGCCAGTGATGATTGCGACCTTATTTTTGAGGCGCATGCTTTTCTCACTCATCGTTGAAAGCGATCGATGACGCGTTTGGCCAGGCCATCGAAAGATGTGCGTCCATCGACGATTTCTCCTTTGGCTTTCGCTGCCATCCGGCTCTATGCTGCAACTGCGAAGGCTCCGGAAGCATCGCTTGCCGACAAGCCTCCGGCCAGCGCCGGTGTCAAGAGCACACGCGGATGTGACGCAATGGCACTGGCAAGTTTAAATCGATTAGATTATATCAGCCGCGTTATCGCGACCGGCGTCACAGCGGACAGACCATGACCAGCCAGATCATTCCCGTCGACCCTTTCGACTTCATCATTTTCGGCGGCACCGGCGACCTCTCGGAACGTAAGCTTCTGCCGTCGCTGTACCACCGGCAGCGCGACCACCAGTTTTCCGAGCCGACGCGCATCATCGGCACATCGCGTTCGAAGATGACCGACGAGGAATTCCAGTCGTTCGCCAGGCAGGCGATTGCCGATCATGTGAAACCGGAGGATATCGACGCCACGGAACTGAAGACGTTCCTCGCGCGGCTCTCCTATATCCCGGCAGATGCAACCACAGGTGCCGGCTTCGACAGGCTGAAGAAGGCGATCGGCGACAGCGAACACATCCGCGCTTTCTATCTGGCTGTGGCGCCGGCGCTGTTCGGCGACATCTCGCACAAGCTGAAGGAGCACGGGCTGATCACGCCGAATTCGCGCATCGTGCTGGAAAAGCCGATCGGCCGCGATCTCGCTTCGGCGCGCGCGCTCAACGACCTGGTCGGCGACGACTTCCATGAAAGCCAGATTTTCCGCATCGACCACTATCTCGGCAAGGAGACGGTCCAGAATTTGATGGCGCTGCGTTTTGCCAACGCGCTCTACGAGCCGCTTTGGAATTCCGCCAATGTCGATCATGTGCAGATCACCGTGGCCGAGACTGTCGGCCTGGAAGACCGCGTCACCTATTACGACAAGGCCGGCGCATTGCGCGACATGGTGCAGAACCACATGCTGCAGCTGCTCTGCCTGGTCGCGATGGAGGCGCCGTCGTCGATGGACGCCGATGCCGTCCGTGACGAAAAGCTGAAGGTGCTGCGGGCGCTGAAGCGCATCAACGGCAACGAAGCGCCGAAGCACACGGTGCGCGGGCAGTATCGTGCCGGCGCCTCGGCCGGCGGGCCGGTGAAAGGCTATGTCGAGGAACTCGGCAAGAACAGCAACACCGAGACTTTCGTTGCGCTCAAGGCCGAGATCGGCAACTGGCGCTGGGCGGGCGTGCCGTTCTACCTCCGAACCGGCAAGCGGCTGGCGACGCGCGTTTCGGAGATCGTCATCGAATTCAAGCCGATCCCGCATTCGATCTTCGGCGAGAGCGCCGGGCCGATCTCCGCCAACCAGCTGGTCATCAGGCTGCAGCCCGACGAGGGCGTAAAGCAGTTCATCATGATCAAGGATCCGGGGCCGGGCGGCATGCGGCTGCGCCAGATTCCGCTCGACATGAGTTTTGCGCAATCCTTCGACGGCCGCGCCCCCGATGCCTATGAGCGGCTGATCATGGACGTCATCCGTGGCAACCAGACGCTGTTCATGCGCCGCGACGAGGTCGAGGCGGCGTGGAAATGGATCGACCCGATCCAGGACGCCTGGGAAAGCGGCAGGCAAGAGGCGCAAGGCTACACCGCCGGCACATGGGGCCCCTCGGCCTCGATTGCGCTGATCGAACGCGACGGGCGGACATGGCACGAGAGCAATTAGGCGGCGCCTACAACTGGCACGAATTTGCCGGACGCCAGGAGTTGGCCACAGCGCTTGCCGGCCACGTCGCCGGCCGTCTGTCAAAGGCGATCGCCGAGCGCGGCACGGCGCTGCTTGCGGTCTCGGGCGGCACGACGCCGGCGAAATTCTTCGCGGCGCTTTCGACCGTTCCGATCGCCTGGGAAAAGGTGACGATAACATTGGTCGACGAGCGCTTCGTGCCGCCCTCATCGCCGCGCTCCAATGCCGGCCTGGTTGCCGCCAACCTGCTGCAGAACGCGGCCGCCGCCGCGAATTTCGTGCCGCTCTACCACGCCGCGGCAAGTATCGAGGTTGCAGCGGTCTCCGACAGCGAGGCGCTGCAAGTGCTGCCCTGGCCACTCGACGTCGTTGTGCTCGGCATGGGAACTGATGGCCACACCGCCTCGTTCTTTCCGGATGCCGAGAACCTGGCAAGATTGCTCGATCCGTCGTCGCAAAGGGTCGTGCTTCCGGTTCATGCGGCAAGCGCCGGCGAGCCACGGCTGACGCTGTCACTGGCGCGGATCATCAAAGCCGCCTTCATCGCGCTGCATATCGAGGGCGCGGAAAAACGCAGCGCATTCGAGGCCGCGCTTGGAACTGGAACACGAAAGCCCATTCGCGCCGTGCTCGATGCCACTCAAAAGCCCGTAGAGGTTTTCTGGGCACCCTGATCTCAACTTGGCTGCAGGTCCCGGCAACAGCCGGAAGGTGTTTGCGGGACCTCGCCTGAAAGGACCGACCGCCATGACCGCAAGACGCGATATCGAAGCCATCACCCAGCGCATCCGTGAGCGCTCCAAGCCCGGTCGCGAGGCCTATCTCGGCCGCATCGCCGAAGCCTCGAACCGCACCGCCAACCGGGCCGTGCTGTCCTGCGGCAACCTGGCCCATGGCTTTGCCGTCTGCAGCCCTTCCGAAAAGGTGGCGCTTGGCGGCGACCGGGTGCCGAATCTCGGCATTATCACCTCCTATAACGACATGCTGTCGGCGCATCAGCCTTTCGAGACGTTTCCGAGGCTGATCAAGGATGCGGCGCGCGAGGCCGGCGGCATCGCCCAGGTGGCCGGCGGCGTGCCGGCGATGTGCGACGGCGTCACCCAGGGCCAGCCCGGAATGGAGCTGTCGCTGTTCTCGCGCGACGTGATCGCCATGGCCGCGGCAATCGGCCTGTCGCACAACATGTTCGATGCCGCCGTCTATCTCGGCGTCTGCGACAAGATCGTGCCTGGACTGGTGATCGCGGCGCTGACCTTCGGCCATCTGCCGGCGGTCTTCATCCCGGCCGGGCCGATGACGACCGGCATTCCGAACGACGAAAAAGCCAAGATCCGCCAGCTCTATGCCGAGGGCAAGGCGGGACGGGCCGAACTGCTCGAAGCGGAATCAAAATCCTATCACGGGCCGGGAACCTGCACTTTCTACGGTACCGCCAATTCCAACCAGATGCTGATGGAGATCATGGGCCTGCACACGCCTGGCGCTTCCTTCGTCAATCCCGGCACGCCGTTGCGCGACGCACTGACCAGGGAGGCGACGAAGCGGGCGCTGGCGATCACCGCGCTCGGCAACGCCTACACGCCGGTCGGGCGGATGATCGACGAGCGCTCGATCGTCAACGGTATCGTCGGCCTGCACGCCACCGGCGGTTCGACCAACCACACCATCCACCTGATCGCCATGGCAGCGGCGGCCGGCATCGCCATTACCTGGCAGGATATTTCCGACATCTCGGAAGCCGTGCCTCTGCTGGCGCGAGTCTATCCGAACGGCCTTGCCGATGTGAACCACTTCCGTGCTGCCGGCGGGCTCGGCTTCCTGATCCGCGAACTGCTCGACGCGGGCATCCTGCATGAGGATGTGCAGACGGTGTGGGGCGAAGGGCTGCGCCCCTACGCGGTCGAGGCCAGGCTCGGCGCCGACGGCGGCGTCGTGCGCGAGGCTTCGCCGCGCGAGAGCGGGGACGAGAAGGTGCTGGCGCCGTTCAAGAAGGCGTTCCAGCCGAGCGGCGGTCTGAAAGTGCTTTCGGGCAATCTCGGCCACGCCGTCATCAAGACATCGGCGGTCAAGCCGGAGCGGCGCATCATCGAGGCGCCGGCCAAGGTGTTCGACAGCCAGCAAGGCCTGAACGAGGCGTTCACGGCGGGGTCGCTGACCGGCGACTTCATCGCCGTCATTCGGTTCCAGGGTCCGAAGGCCAACGGCATGCCGGAATTGCACAGGCTGACCACCGTGCTCGGCATCCTGCAGGACCGCGGCCAGCATGTGGCGCTGGTCACCGACGGCCGCATGTCGGGCGCTTCAGGCAAGGTGCCGGCGGCGATCCACGTGACGCCGGAAGCGGCGGAGGACGGGCCTATCGCCAGGATCCATGACGGCGATATCATCAGGCTCGACGCCGAGGCCGGGACGCTGGAGGTACTGGTGCCAGCCGGCGATTTCGCACTGCGCCGCCCCGCGGACAGCGACCTCATAGGCAATGAATTCGGCTTCGGCCGCGAGCTTTTCGCCGGGTTCCGGCAGTTGGTGGGACGCGCCGACCATGGCGCCAGCGCCTTCGGTACGGCATGATTTTTTCGGCAATAGGGAAGAGCGGCTAATGGCTGCTCTCCACTGGATCTATTGAACCGTCAGTTCGGCTCGCGCGCCGGCCCTGACCGTTACCGTGCCTTCCTTCGAGCTGTTGTCCGATTTCTCCGAAACCACCGCGTAGTCACCGGCCGACAGGGTGGCTTGATACTTCTGATCATAGGCGTAGCCGACCGACTTGCGGGTTCCGTCGATGGCCTTCCTGGCCTCGAATATCTCGATCTTCGAGGCTCCTGGCGCGGTTATCGTCAGCATGCCGGCGTTCATCGCGATCTTCAGATCCTGATGGTCGCCAACCTTGACGCTGAACGGCTGCTCGGCCACCGCAAGGTCGACCGTCGCGACCATTACATAATCGTCGGGCGGCAGATCGAACTTGCTGTCCGGACCGTAGGCATAAGTCACCTCCTGCCTGGTTCCGTCGACGTTCTTTTTCGCCTGGAGCACTTTGAAGCCGATGCCCGAACCCTCGGCCTTGTCGCCGCCGGCATCATAATAGGCGTTGGCGACGACACGCCCGACGCCGACGATGATGTCCTTGTCGATGACCCTGCCGGCGGCAAGCGGGATCGTCTCGATAACCATGCCCTGGCCGATCGTGACCGTCACCTTCTGGTCACCGGCCGGCAGCACGACTTTCGTGTCACCGTAATAGGTCGGCGGGGTGTCGACGCCGGGATAGCCGATTACGACAGCCGCGCCGTCATCAACGTCCGCTCCTTCGCTCGGCCTGGGGTGGATGACCAGCGTGCCGGCATTCAAGTTGAAGTGCGGTTTGGCGACCTGGCCAGGCTCTATTGTGATCTTCTGTTCGGCCCTGGCCTCGCCGGCACGCGCGACGACGATATAGTCGCCCGGCTCCAGATTGCCTCTGTAGGTGCCATATTCGGTGGTGACGGGATCGCCGCGCGTGCCGTCGGAATTCGCCTTGTAGATCTCCCAGGCATTGCCGTCGGTGACGGGATCGCCACCCTCGGCAAGCACGACGGTGGGCACGAAATTGGACTCCGCCGGCTGAGCGGGCGCCGGCTGGGGAGCAGGCTGCGGGGCGGGAGTCGGTTCAGGGGCGGGTGGCGGAGGCGCGACGGTCTCGACGAGGGCGTCCTGCAATGCCTTTTCATCCGACGCTTCGATATATTTGCCGCCGGTATTGTCGGCGAGGCAACCGATCTGCTTGCCTTCGGCCGCCGTCAGGCCGAAGCCGACGACATTGACGGTGAAGTCGACGCCAGCAGCCTCCAGTTCCTTGCCGAGTGCACAGGGATCGCCGTTGCATGTCTCGATGCCATCGGTGATGAGCACGACCGTCGCCTTGTCCTCGGTGTATTTCAATGCTTCCGCCGCTTGCTTGACCGCGGCGGTCAACGGCGTCTTGCCCTGAAATTTCAAGCTGTCGGCCGCGGCTGAGATCGCACTTGCCGAGCCTGCCTGCGGTGGCACGATGAGTTCGATGTCGTCGCAACTGGCCTTCTCGCGATGGCCATAGGCCATGAAGCCTATTTCCTCCTCGGCCGGGACCGATTGCAGCACGTTCCGCAGCGATTGACGGGCGATTTCGAGCTTGGGCTTGCCGTCGATCTGCGCCCACATCGAGCCGGAGGCATCGAGAATGACGATGACGCGATCGGCGGCGAAGCCGAACCCTGTCGTCCACAGCAACAGGGCCGCCGCAGCGACGCTCTGCACAAATCCCGTCATCAAAAATCCCCCCGTCAGCCGCCGCCGCTCGGCGCCGGAAAGCTATTTGACGCTGCGTCGCGACACAAGCCCGGGTGGAGTACGAAGCTGCGCCACCTCTGTGCAACCCTCAATAGGTCGTGCGGCGTTCCTCGGAAGGCGGCCGGCCGAATTGGAGCCGATAGCTCTGGGCAAAATAGGAATGCGAGGTGAAGCCGGTGGCGATCGCCACGTCGAGGATCGGCATGTTGGTCTGGCGCAGCAGTTCGCGCGCCCGCTCGAGTCTAAGCCGCATATAGTAGCGCCCGGGCGTCACACTGAGATGGCGCAGGAACAGGCGCTCGACCTGGCGCACCGACAGGCCCGCCGACTTGGCGAGCTGCACCGCCGACAGCGGCTCGTCGAGATGGTCGGCCATCAGCTCGACGATGCGGCGCAGCTTCTCCGACTTGCCGGTCAGGTCGCGTTCCGGGCCGACGCGCTGGCGGTCCCCGGCCGAGCGGATGCGCTCATGCTGGAACTGGTTGGCGACGCCATTGGCGAGGCTAGAGCCGAAGTCACCGCGCACGATCTCCAGCATCAGGTCGATCGATGTGGTGCCGCCGGCGCAGGTGTAGCGCCTGCGGTCGATCTCGAAGACGTTGCCGGTGCAGTTGATGTCCGGAAAGCGTTCGAGGAAGCCGGCGCGGTTTTCCCAATGGATGGTGCAGCGATAGCCATCGAGCTGGCCTGCTTCGGCAAGCAAATAGGAGCCGACCGAAAGCGCGCCGAGCGCATTGCCGCGCCGGCCCCAACTGCGCAGCGCTGCCAGCACCTTGCTCTTGCCGGGAAATTCCGTCGTCAGCCCGACCGAGACGAACAGGATATCGACCGGCGGCAGATCGGCAACCGCGTAGTCGATCTTGAGCGGCAGGCCGTTGGACGCCATGACGGCGTCGCCGTCGGCCGACACCGTAGTCCAGCCATAGAAATCGCGGCCGAGCAGCCGGTTCGCCGACCGGAACGTGTCGATTGCCGCGGCCAGCGAGAACATGGAGAACTTGTCGACCAACAGAAACCCGAACTGCCGCCCGCCCTGAACGGGATCATTGGTGACCGGCCGTTCTAAGGGAACAGTGAGGTTCGGCAAGGACGCTGCTTTCTGGTCAGAAGGAAGGCCGTTTCAATCCGGCTGCGAGATAGGCGGAAGCTAGCGTGTTGGCCATCAGCATGGCAATGGTCATCGGTCCGACGCCGCCAGGCACCGGCGTGATGGCGCCGGCCGTGTTCGCCGCCTCGGCATAGGCGACGTCGCCGACGAGACGCGTCTTGCCTTCGCCCTTTTCAGGTGCGGCGATGCGGTTGATGCCGACATCGACGACGGTGGCGCCAGGCTTGACCCAGTCGCCGCGGACCATTTCAGGCCGGCCGACGGCTGCAACCAGAATATCGGCGGTGCGGGCAAGCGCCGGCAGGTCCCTGGTCCGGCTGTGTGCGATGGTGACGGTGCAGTTGGCGGCAAGCAGAAGATTGGCCATCGGTTTGCCGACGATGTTCGAACGCCCGACGACGACCGCATTGAGACCGGACAGGTCCTTGCCGCGCACGCGTTCGATCAGCAGCATCGAGCCGGCCGGCGTGCAAGGCACGAAGGCGGTCTCGAGTTCGCCGGTGCCGAGCTTGCCGACATTGATGAAGTGGAAGCCGTCGACATCCTTCTCCGGCGCGATGGTCTGGATGATCTTGCCGGAATCGATATGGCCGGGAAGCGGAAGCTGCACGAGGATGCCGTTGATGGCCGGATCGGCGTTGAGCTGGCCGATGATCTTCAACAGGTCCGGCTCGGAGGTTTCGGCCGGCAGCGTGTGCTGAACCGAATGGAAGCCGCATTCCTTGGCGGTGCGGGATTTGGAGGCGACATAGACCTGGCTCGCCGGATCCTCACCGACGATGACCACGGCGAGACCGGGCTGCCGTCCGCCCTTTTCCGCCAGCTCGGCGGTCAGGGCCTTGACCCGCCGCACCACGTCTTCGGCGACGCTTTTTCCGTCAATCAACTCAGCCATGAACCACCCTCGACGCCGATCGCGTAAGCCTGCCGCGTTAAAACATCCATGCGGCGCGCTCCAGATATCTTTTATGCAGGCCGTTGCCCAGAACCATGCGCTGCGGGCGGACATGCAGCGCGGCATTTTCACGAAAATCGAGCCGGGCAATCCCGTCAATGCGCCGTCCCATGCCGTTAACTCGAAATCGGCATGTTTTATTCGACGCTCAGAAATAGCGGCGGCGCGCGCGGTTTTCGGTGAGCTCGCGAACGACCTCGCGGAATTCGCGCAGGCTGGCGCGGATTTCCTCGATCTGGCTTTGCTGATCGGCGGCTTCCGAGGCCTGATTTGCCTTCCTCGACCGGGCCTGAGTATAGGTCGGATGCGGCGGCGCGGGTTGCTGCGGATAAGGTGCCTGTCCGGCATAGAGCGGCTGTGGAGGGAAGGCGGGCGGCATGGCTGCGCCGGAATTTGTGGCGGCAGAAGTCTCGCCGGACGCCACCTCCTCCGGCGCGCTACCGGGCATGAGCCTGCGCAGCGCCGACAACACGGCACCGATCGGCCCTGGGCGCGCGACCTCGACCGGCGAAGCGGGAGGCGGCGCTGCCCGGTATGCTGCGTGATCGGCGGAACCGGCATCGGGGCCGCCAAGGGGGCCAGCGGGGTCGAAAAACCCATCGGCCGCTGCAGCCTCTTCCATCAGTATGGTGCCGGCCTTTGGCTCATCAGGATCGGGCTGGCTTATGCCGGCGGCTGCCAACAGGATCGGACTGGCACACGCTTCGCGGCGCGAGCGGGCAAGACGATGGCGTGTGGCGGCATCCTCGCGCCATGACGGGCCTGCGCGGTCCTCTAGCGAAACCAGCGATGCTTCGTCCTCGCCGCGCACCGCCTCGACGAGCGACAGCAAGGACTGCTGGTTCCTCCAGTGTTCACGATTTTTCCTATAAGCCATGGTTTCTGGAGCCTTCCCCTCGGGCTGGGGCGTAGCGACCGCCACTGCTTAAGCGATGCTAAACAGGCATAGGAAATAAAAGGTTAATTTGGTCGCCGCGCGACTGCGCGACTACATGCGCATCCCAACCGCAAGGTCGGGGTTTCCGCCCGATCACGGTCCCAACAGGGCTTCCCCGCCCTGCCGCGAGCGTCTATGGGGAAGCCATCTCTATGGGAGGCTTTCGATGACGATCAGGCTTGTTCTCGCCGGTTGCGGCAATATGGGCTACGCCATGCTCTCGGGCTGGCTGAAAGCCGGCAAGCTCGCTCCGACTGCGGTGTTCGTGGTCGAGCCCAATGCCGACTTGCGCAAGCGTGCCGAAGCACTGGGCTGCGGTGTTGGCGCCGATGCCGGCGCCATCCCGGCTGACGCCGTGCCGGCTCTCGTCGTCATTGCGGTGAAGCCGC
Organism: Mesorhizobium sp. M1227; assembly: GCF_040318315.1. NCBI lineage: Bacteria > Pseudomonadati > Pseudomonadota > Alphaproteobacteria > Hyphomicrobiales > Phyllobacteriaceae > Mesorhizobium > Mesorhizobium sp. M1227. Next base: position 24,748 of record NZ_JAMYLZ010000036.1, on the reverse strand, counting down.
AGGTGATCCGCGACGTGACGGCTGGTTACATCCGCTTCAACGATGGCCGGACCACCTTCCTCAGCATCGCCGCCGGGACACCGGTCGCCACGTTTGAAGGTATTCTCGGCGACCGCGCGCCGATCGTGCGCTGCATGCCCAACACGCCGGCGGCGATCGGCAAGGGCATGATGGTGGTGTTTTCCAACAGGCTGGTTTCCGACGACACCAAACGCTTCGTCGCCGACCTGCTTTCGGCAAGCGGGCAAGTGGCCGATATCGACGACGAGGCCCTGATGGATGCGGTGACGGCAGTCTCCGGGTCGGGGCCGGCCTATATCTTCCATTTCATCGAAGCGCTGACCGTGGCCGCCGAGAAAGCCGGCCTGCCGACCGGGACTGCCAAGCTCTTGGCCATGCAGACGGTCTACGGCGCCGCATCGCTGGCCGCCGAAAGCGGCGAGGAGCCGGGCGTGCTCAGGCAGCAGGTGACCAGCCCCAACGGCACCACGGCTGCGGCCCTTGCAGTACTGATGGGCGAGGACCGGCTGACGCGCCTGCTCACCGAGGCGGTGGAAGCGGCGCGGCTGCGGTCTATCGAGCTGGGGAAGTAGGGCTTCTGGGGGAGCCGGTCGGCGGTGATGGCCGACCGTTCCTGTCGGCAATAGCAACCGGTAGAAAAGCCGTTACGTGGCGTTCCTTCGCGCCCTCCACTGTCCTGCCGACATCAAAATCGCGATAGCCTAGAATGTCGACAGATATCAGCGATGCCCCCACAAGTCGTCGATCTCGTCCTTGTTCTCGGGCGGCCCGTCTTTGCCGGCTTTGGCTTTGAGATCATCGGCAATGGCCGTGAGCCGCTCTGCCAGAGAAGGGCGTCCATTTTCCCGCTTCAACTCGGATTTACGGACCTCAGCCATCACCAAGATTCCCATACAGCATCTCGTCCTGCAGCCGGCGCAAGGCGAACAGCCTGGTCGTCGGGTCGGGCGCGGCATTGTCGGCGGTGAGCAATTCGCCTTTCCTCACCGGTTTCAGCACCTTGCCGCCTTCGAGCAGACCAACCGGCACGGCGCGATGGGCGCGGGCCTGTTCGACGGTCATGGTCCAGGAGCGGTAGCAGGTCTCGCCGATCGCATCGAAAACCTCGCCTGCCGCCAGATCGCGCTTGGCCACGGCGCAGACCTCGGCCACCGGCCGCGGCAGCGGCACCATGTCGGGCTTGCCGTAAAGCGCGATGCGAGCCGCCGTCAGCGGCACTTCCAGCGAGGTCAGATGGTAGGGCCTGAAGAAGCTGTAATAGGGGCCGTGGCCGATATGCAGATCGTCCATGCGCTCGATGATGCGCGGATGCGTCGCCTCGACGATTACGAAGACGCCGGGCGCCACGCCCTTGCCGACGGTGTAGTCGACGACGCCCTTCTTCGACAGGATGCCGCCCTGCTCGCGCGGGATCAGCACCTTGACCAGCTCGTCGCGATCGGCCTTGGGGCCGTGCATGCCGGGAACGTCGGGCACCAGCCCGGTGGCGTTGGCAATGGCGCACATCTCGACCATGGTTTTCGAGCCGTCGACGAACTCGACCAGCATGCGCGGATTCATGTTGCGGCGCAGCGCCTCCTCGCGGTAGTCGTCGGGAACGGCGTCGTGGTTGAGAGGGTTGTTTTTGCCCTTGCCGGCGGAGACGATGGTGTAGCCGAGCGCCGAGGCGAACTCGATCAGCTCCATGCAGCTCGACGGCTCGTCGCCGGCGCCGACCGAATAGACGACGCCGAGCCGGTCGGCCTGCTGCTTTAGATAGCAGCCGATGGTAACGTCGGCCTCGACATTCATCATCACCAGGTGCTTGCCGTGCTGCATCGCCATCAGGTCAAAATCGGCGGCGACGCCGGGCTTGCCGGTGGCATCGATGACGACATCGATAAGCGGATTGGTGACCAGCATTTCGTTCGAGGTGACGGCGATCTTGCCGCTTTCGATCGCCTGGCTGACCTTCGAAGCGCTGTCCGCTTCGGCTGCCATCGCCTGATCGCCATAAGCAATGCGGATGGCGTCACGCGCCGTATGCGGGCGGCGCGTCGAGATCGCGCAAACCGAAATGCCCGGCATCAGCATGCCTTGCGTCACCAGGTCGGTGCCCATCTCGCCCGAACCGATAACGCCGATGCGCACCGGGCGGCCTTCCGCGGCGCGCTTGGCAAGATCGCGGGCAAGCCCGGTCAAGGCGACATTGGTCATACTGGAACGTCCACTGCTTTAAGTCTTTGTTTTTATGCATGTCGTTGTCCCAAAACCGCGGCACACTTTTGGGCGACATGCATTATGAAGCGGGAATAGCAGGGAACGGCAACCCATTGCCAATCGAAACCGGCCGCGGCCACCTTTTCCTGTGCGCTATTGCAATTCGGCCAGCAAGGCTTTTGCCTCGGCAAGGTTCTTGGCGGAGCCGGCGGCAAGGTCGTCCATCTTGCGCTCACTGAAGATGACGAGCGCATGCTCGCAGGCGCCTATCGCTTCCTCGACCATTGCCTTCTGCTTGCGGGCAGCACCCAGATCGGTAAGCACATCGCATAGGCTGTCCTCGGTGAAGGCGACGCCCGGCACCGAACCGATCTTCTTCTGCACAGCGATGGCCTCGCGCAGGATCGGCACTGCCTCCTCGAATTTGGCGACGTTGTTTTCGGCGCGGCCGGCGAGCGTCAGCTGATAGCCGATCTCGTTTTGCAGGCTCGCCCAGCGGTCGGGGTCGCGGTCGCGGCCGACCTCGTCTGCGAGCGCCCGGTTGACGGCGACCGCTTCGGCGAACAAAGCCGGCGAAGGCTCTTTCGCGCCGATCATGCCAAGCACATTGGCCAGGCTTGCCTGCGTGCTGGCCCAGGGTTCGGAGGCGCGGTCGCGCGTGCGCACGCTCTGGATCGAGCGATAGATGCCGGCCGAGCGCTTCAGCAGGGCGACGTCACCGCGCCAGTAGCCCAGCGTCGACAGCGCGCTGGCCAGGTTTGCCTGGTTGCGCAGCCATTCGTCGGCATCCCTGTCGCGGCTCATCACCGTCAGTGCCGCCTCATAGGCCTGGACAGACTTGGCCATGGCGTCCGGATCGGAGCTGGCGTTTGCCTGCATCATGCGGGCATTGCCGAGGTCGCCTTCGACCGAGGCCCAGAGCGAGCGGTCGGGCAACGTGGCATAGACGGCCAGTGCCTTTTCATGCGCGGCCGCCGCCCTCTGGTAGAGCGATGGGTCATTGGCGCTGCCGGCAAGGTAGTAATAGGCAGTGCCGAGTTCGTTCTGCAGCTGGGCGTGATCTTCCGGCACCGTGGCGAGGTCGTAGAAGGGCAGCGCCGCTTCTAGCGCCGTCGCCGACTGGCGGAACGGTTCGCCGTCCTGCGTGCGGTCGCCCAACACCAGGAGCACGTGGCCCAGGCCCCATTGCGTTGCCGCCCAGGCGTCAGGATCGCTGTCACGGCTCTGCACCTCGAGCGCCGCACGATAGGCCGCCGCCGAGCGCTGGAGCGCCTCGTCCGGACCGCCATTGGCCTTGCCGAGCATGGAAAGTGCTGCACCCAGCCGGTACTGCGTCTTCGCCCAGTCCTTCGGGGCGCTGTCCTTGCTTCGCACGGTGAGCGCTGCACCATAGGCGGCGACCGCTTGTTCCAGCACCGCTTTGTCGCTGGCGCGGTCGCCCCAGGTCGCCAAAGCGTTGCCGAGACTGTGCTCGATCGAAGCAAACTCGATTGGAGCAGCGCCGGCGGTATAGATCTGCGAGGCCTCGCGATAGGCGGACGCCGACTCCCGGAGATAGTCGATGCCAGTGTCCCGATCGCCAAGCGTCGCATAGACCGAGCCTAGATTCTGCTTCAACGAAGCCCAGTCGAGCGGCAGCTTTTCGCGCGGATATTCAGAAAGTGCGGCCTCATAGGCAGCGATCGCCTCAAGCAGCGCGTCGTTGCCTTCCTGCCTGGCGCCAAGGCGCTGCAAGGCATTGCCAAGCGTCAACTGGCCGTTCGCCCAGCTCGCCGGCGCATGCTCGCGCGTCCAGACCGTCAGTGCGGCCTCTGCGGCCTCCCGAGCATGCTGAAGCGTGGCGATGTCGCCATTGATCTGGCCGATCGATTCCAGCGCCGAGCTCAAATTATTCTGGATCGTCGCCCATTGCGCCGGGGCGCGCTCGCGCGTCATCTCCTCGGTCGCAGCCTGATACGCGGCCACTGCCTGCTCAAGCGTCGGCACGTCTTTTTCACGCTCGCCAAGGCGAAACAAGGCCGCGCCGAGATTGACCTGGCTCAACGCCCAGTCGAGCGGGACGCGCTCCCTGCGGTATTCGGTCAGCGCGGCGCGATGCGCTTCGATCGAAGCGCGGAAACTGTCGGTCGTGGCCTGGCGCTCGCCGATCTCGGACAGCACGATGCCGAGATTATTCTCAGTCGCCGCCCATTCGAGCGGCATTTTTTTCGCCGCTTGCACCGCGAGCGCCGCGCGGAAGGAGGCGACGGCCTCGTCGAGCAGTGCGATACCATTCTCGCGCTGGCCGAGCCGCCAGTAGACGGTGCCGAGATTGCCAAGCGTCGAGGCCCAGTCGTCCGGATCGGCGTCGCGTGTGTAGACGGTCAGCGCCTGGTCGAAGGCGGCAGCCGCCTTGTCGAGGTTTTCGCGACCGGCCTCGCGTTCGCCCAGCGTCGACAGTGTGGTGGCGAGATTGTTTTGCGTGGCAGCCCATTGCCGCGGGCTGTTTTCGCGCGACACATAGGTCAGCGCTATTTCATAGGCAGCGACCGCCTGCACCAGAAAGGCATTGTCGCCAGAGAAAGAACCGTGCGCGGAGAGCGCCTGGGCCTCGGCTGCCTTGTAGAACCAGGCTTGATGGTCGTCCCATTTCTCGACCTGCTCATAGGCCTTGGCATAGTCCTGCGCTGCCGCCTGATAACTGAACGAAATTTCGTAGGTTTTGGCGCTGTCGCCGAAAACCTCGGCAAACTCGAACCGACGCGCCTTGAGGTCGGCTTCGGCCTGGTCGACGGTCTTCGACAGTTCGCCAACGCGGGCCTTGGCCTGTTCATGGATTTTCTGCGCTGTTTCGAGTGCGCCTTCTTGCACCGCCTGCTCGGCCAGTCTTGAAAGCCGCACGATTTCCGGATCCTCGCTCTTCAGCATCGCCTGCTCGTCTAGTACCTGTTTCAGCCGCTCGGTCTGGCCGCGCAGCAATTCATCGAGCTCGGCCGCATCCCTGGGTTTCTCGGTGCCCAGCGTCTTCAGCATGGCATAGAGCGCATCCATCGGTACGCCGCCGTCGCGGGCGATCGTCTCGATCTGGCGGCGTTGCGGGTCGGGCAACGTCGAGATCGTCACCAGCAGCCGGCGACGCTCGCTGAGTATCTCGCCCTCCTCGCCTTTCGGCACCTCGGCGGGCGTACCGAAATAAAGCAGCCGGCGCAGGCTTTCATTGACCCACGGCCGCTGCCGGCCGCCGGTCTTGAGATAGACCTCCTCGCCGATCATGCGCAGCACGGTGCCGAATTCCTCGCCGCCCATCGTGTCGAAGTGACGCAAAATGGCTGCCGCATAGGGGCTGTTGCCATCTGCGGGACCGTCGAGGGCCACCTTGCCGGGCTCGGCGGCAAAACCGATGACCTGGCCCAGGCTGTCATCGGCCGAAACCTTGGCCGGCGCGCTGCCGTTCAGCGCCACGACGCTGCGGGTTTCGCCGAGGCCGCCGGCGCCGATCGGCTCGCCCGCTTCGCCCGGCGTGATTTTGAGCAGCGTGCCCGGTGGAAACGGATCGTTGCGGCAGGCATCGAGCAGCACGATGGTGACCGGCACCTTGGCCTTCAGCTCGGCCACGATCGACGACAGCGGCACCAGCTTCTCGCCGGCATCGTCGAGCGCTGTAATGTCGGTATCGACCGGCACCAGGAAATTCTCGCCGCCGGCTTCGATGCCGTGGCCGGAATAGTAGATAATGGCGACGTCGGCACCCTCGGCATCGTCGACGAAGCCTTCGAGGTCGCGCCGCAATTTGCGCGCGTCGCGATTGATCGCGACATCGGTTTCGAAGCCGAGCCTGTCGAACATCTCCTCGATGGCGCGGGCGTCGTTTTCCGGATTGGGCAGCTTGCCGACATGCTCATAATCGGACTGCCCGATGACGAGCGCGACGCCCTTAAGCGCCTTCGGCCCTTCAGCCCGCGCAGAAACCAGCGCGCATAAAAGGGCAAGCAGCGCGGCAAACGCCACGCCTATGCGCCCTGTTGCCCCTGGAAACAGCATCGTCGTCCCACCCCAAACCCAGCGCGCCATCTTCCGCAACGGCATGGCATCATGATGGCCGGCGCGTGGCAAGTGTTCGGGCAAGAGGTGTTCTTGTCGTGGGGAAGGGAGGCAGGAATGTCATGCTGCTCCGCGCCCCCTCCTGTCCCGCCGGCCTCTCGCCCCTCGCCCAGCGCTGCGCGGCCGCTACTTGTTTGTTGACAGGCATGCGAGGCCTACATGTGGAATTTGGCAGCAGAGGGCTGGAGGCTCCTCAAGCAGAGCGTCATCGGCTTCATCGACGACAATGCGCTGAGCCATGGGGCGGCGATAGCGTTTTATGCCACGACCTCGCTTGCGCCGATCCTGCTCATCGTTGTCGCTATTGCCGGCATGGCCTTCGGGCACGAGGCGGCGCAACTCGCCCTTTCGGCACAGATCGCTGGCCTGATGGGGCCGCAAAGTGCCGAGCTGCTGCAGGCGACGATCGAGAACGCCTCGCAGAAGGAAGCGGGAACCCTTGCCAGCATTCTGGGGCTGGTCACGCTGTTCGTCGCCGCATCCGGCGTGTTCGGCGAAATGCAGCTGGCGCTGAACGAAATCTGGAAAGTCAAACCGAGCGGGGCAACGATTTCACGAATGGTGCGGGCACGCATTGCAAGCCTGGGCCTGGTCGCCGCGCTTGGTTTCCTGCTGCTGGTGTCGCTGGTCGTAAGCGCTGCAATTTCGGCGCTCGGAGAGGTCATCAACGCCGACCTGCCGTTCGGCACCATCATCCTGAGCGCCATCAACGGGATCGTCTCGTTTGCCCTGATCACACTGCTGTTTGCCGCAATCTACAAGGTGCTGCCGGACCGCAGCCTGCAATGGCGCGATGTCGGCATCGGCGCCGCGGTCACCGGGTTTCTGTTCACCATCGGCAAGTCGCTGATTGGCTGGTATATCGGAACCAGCGCCATCTCATCATCATACGGCGCGGCCGGCGCCCTGCTCGTCGTGCTGTTATGGGTCTATTATTCAGCGGAGATATTTCTGCTGGGCGCCGAATTCACGCGAGCCTATTCGGTTCGACATGGCAGCCGGTCCGATTTGAAGAACAAGGTGGAATTGCATGGCAAATGAGTTCACGCCGAAATTCGACCTAGCCGACGAGGTGGTGGTGGTCACCGGCGCCTCGCGCGGCATCGGCCGCGCCAGGACAACCGCACTGGGTCAAACCTAGTGTCCGGCTTCCTCATTCATTGCCGGCAAGCCAACGGACCATATTCGCCATCAGTCTTCCGTAGAACGGCCACGCGAGGAAATCCTGCGAGAGCCAATGCGGGCCGATATCGGTTGCCCAGGCAATCGTGCGGCCGCGGCCATGGCTATCGACGGCAAGGAGCGGCCAGTCGGTGCCGCGATGGTGGCAGGTCGCCAGAAGCCGGGACGAACCGTCGCGCCTGAATTCCAGCTTGTTCATGCCGAGAATCGGCGGCAAAGGCCCCTCCACCCCGGAAAAAATCGGATGTGACGACTGCAGGATGGAGGCCTGCAGGCCTTGCGGCACCTCCATGCCGTCGCAGTAGGGTAGGCAACGGACCGGCAGAACGTCCTCGACCGGGGTGTCGTGGAAACGCGCCGTCCCGAACATGCCCTGAAAGCCCATGTAACCGCCGGCCAGCATCAGCCCGCCGCCACCTTCGACATAGGCCTTGAGCACATCGAGGCGGTTGACGCCGACACGCCCGGTGCGGGCATCCGGCGTCACCAGCAATGTCAGGGCGCCGACATCGGAGATCACCACCGCCTGATATTGGGCGAGCCCATCGAGGTCATAGGGAAACTCCGCGCTGCAACGCTCGCCGCCGATCTGCGTGACCGCGATGCCTTCAGTGGTCAGCGCGGCATTGAAGGCCGTCGCGCCATTTGTCGAGGTCGCACTTGTAAGCACGTCGCTGCCGATGGCAACCGAGGTCGTCGCTGCAAAGGTTTCGCCTGCAAGCAATATCTTCATTGCCGCCCCGCACTGTTTCATTCGAGAGGTTTTTAGGAAGGGCGCCGGATGGACCGGCGCCCCCTAGAACTCAAGCCCTACAGGATCAGAATTTGAATTCGGCCAGATTTTCGGGAGTTACGATCTTGGCCGGACCAAGGATCAGTTCGCCGCCGGCGCCAATCGTGTATTCGCCGAGCCTGCCTGCCGTGAACTTCTCACCCTCCTTGCCGGTGATCTTGCATTGCGCAAACGCCTGGGCCGTCTGATAGGTAAGATAGCCAAGATCGGTGACGTTCCACCAGATATCCTGAGCCGCTTCGTCCTTGATGTATTTCGAGATCAGAGTGGCCGGCGCGAGGCCGGTCAGCTTGACCTTGCCGATCATGCCCGCTTCCTCGAGTGCACGCGCGGCCGCCGGAAGGCCGATGCCTGCCGGGACGATGATCACCTTGAGATCGGGAAACGCCTGGACCAGCGCCAATGCCTGCTGCTGGTTGATCTGTTCGCTTTCTTCGCCATAGGCCACCTGCACCAGCTTCATTTTGGAGAACTTCGGCTCGGCCGCCATCTTCGCCTTCATGAAGTCGATCCAGGCATTCTGGTTGGTCGCCGTCGGCGTCGACGACAGGATCGCGAATTCGCCTTCACCGCCGCTGAGGGCGAATGCACTTTCGAGCATCATCTCGGCGAGGCTGTCGCCCTTCACCTGATTGACGAACACTGCACGCGCATCGGCGGCCACATCGGAGTCATACGAAATCACTCTGACGCCCTGCTGAACGGCGCGCTTCAGCGCAGGCGCGACGGCATTGGCGTCGTTGCCGGCAATTGCGATGACCCCGACCTTCTGCGACACGAGGCTGTTGATGAATTCGATCTGCGCCTCGGCGGTCGCCTGCGATGGGGCGACCTGGGTAGCGGTGCCGCCAATTTCCTTGGCTGCCTCTTGTGCGCCTCCGAAGGCCACTTTGAAGTAGGGATCCGTGTCGAGCTTGGGCAGGAAACCGACCGTTACGGGTTCCTTGGCGCACTCCTGGCTGAAGGCCAGCGAGCTTGGCGCAAGCAGAACCGCGGATGCGAGCAGGGCTAATCTAAACGCTTTCATTGTGACTCCTCCGTCAAAATTCGGGCTTGAAGGAAGGGGCCCGAGATCACCCCTTTGTCTCGCGCATTGCGCGGGATCTGCTGAGCATCTCCTGTGTGGAGCGCCAGTAATTGCCGACCAGCAGCGAGCCGATCAAAAGCAGGCCGATGATCATGCCCTGCGCGTCGCCACCGATCTGGTTCAGCGCCAGCACGTTGCGGATGATGGCGATCAGGACCAGTGCCAGCATGACGCCGGTCAGGCGGCCCTTGCCGCCAAAGACGCTGACGCCGCCGAGCAGCACGATGGTGATGACGTCGAGCTCCATGCCGAGCGCATTGTTGGCGCGGGCGTTGGAAAGGCGCGCGGTGTAGACGATGCCGGCTATCGCCGCGACGACGCCCGAGACGACGAACAGGTTCAGCACCATCCGGCGCGTGTTTATGCCGGAATAGCGCGCCACTTCGGGGCTGCCGCCGAGCGCGTAGATGCGCTTGCCGGTCGGCGTCTTCTGCAGCACGACCGCAAACACCGGCGCCAGCACCAGGAAGGGCACGATGGTCCACGGTATCTCGGTGCCAGGCAGGTTGTTGATGCCGAAATCGACGACCGCGGGCGGCAGGATGTTGACCGAGCCGGTGCCGAGCAGGATGTAGCCAATGCCTCGATAGAGCGCCATGGTGCCGAGCGTCACAACCAACGACTGCAGTCCAAGGCCCGAGACCAGATAGCCGTTGAAGGCGCCGAGCAGGCCGCCGATGACGAGCGTCAGCGGGATTGCGGCAAGTGTCGGCACACCGGCCTGGACCAGCAAGCCAAAGACGACGGACGTCAGCGCCAGCACCGAGGCGATCGACAGGTCGATCTCGCGGGTGATGATGAGCAGCGCCATCGGCAGGATCAGCAATGCCTTTTCCGAGGCGCTGGCGGCCAGTTGCGAGAGATTGAAGCCGGAAACGAAATTCGGCACGAAGATCGCCGCGTAGAGGAAGATGGCCACGCAAGAGGTCGCCAGCAGCAGATCCCAGAAGTCGATCGAACGGAGGAACTTTTTCACCGCGCCCTCGCCTGTCTTGCCTGCTCGGCCCGCCGCACGATGAAGGTGTCGATGCCGATGGCGACCAGGATCACGAGGCCGTAGACGCCCTGCAGCCACAGCGGGTCGACGCGCACCAGCGTCAGCCCGTTCTTGATGACGAGCAGCGTGAGCGCGCCGAGGATGATACCGAGCAGCGTGCCCGAACCACCGCGGATGGCGACGCCGCCGACCACCGCCGACGCGATCACGGTGAGTTCGAAGCCGAGCGCGACGCGTGCATCGATGGTCGCATAGCGCGATGCCCACAGCGCGCCGCACAGGCCGCCGAGCAGGCCGGCCATGCCAAAGGCCAACAGAATGCGGCGGTCGACGGGGATGCCGATAAGACGCGCGCCGTCGGGATTGGAGCCAGCGGCGAACAGTTCGCGCCCGATCGCCGTACGATAGAGCAGCACGTAGCCCAGGCACAGGATAACGATCGCGATGATGACGATCAGCGGCACGCCGGCGATCTTCAGGCCGGTCATGTCGAGCCAGGCTTGCGTGACTTCGTCGGCGCTGATCTGGTCACCGGCTGCCCAGATCGAGTTGAAGCCGCGGAAGGTCGACATCGAGGCCAGCGTGACGACGATCGCCGGGATCTTTCCCCTGGTGACGACGAGGCCGTTGATCAGGCCGGCGACGCCACCGACGGCGCATGCGGTTATCAGGCCAATGCCGATGTCGAGCCCTGGATAGGCCTGGACCATGCTGGCCGCCATGTAAGCCGACAGGCCGATCACCGCAGCGATCGAAAGGTCGATGTTGCGGGTGATCAGCACCAGCATCTGCGCGAGTGCCGCAACGACGAGCAGGGCGGCATCCATCGACACGGCGGTCAGGTTTGCAGCGCTCACCATGCGCGGGTTGATGATGGTGACCGGGATGGCGACCGCCAGCATCGCGGCGAGCAGACCGAACTCCCGCCGCTTCAGTATGTCGAGCGGTCCTTTTCTCTTCTCCTCGCCGGTGGCCTGTGCCGCATCGGCGCTTTCGCCGGCCTTGGTCGCTGCTTCCAGCACCTTTTCCTGAGTGGCTTCGCCCCTGGCAAATTCGGCCGTCCGATGGCCTTCGCGCAGGACGATGATGCGGTCGCACATGCCGATGAGCTCGGGCATTTCGGAGGAGATCAGGATGATTGCCATGCCCTGGGCGGCAAGGTCGGCGACCATCGCATGCACTTCCGCCTTGGTGCCGACGTCGATGCCTTGCGTCGGCTCGTCGAGGATGAGGACGCGCGGTTCGGTGCGCAGCCATTTGGCCAACACCACCTTCTGCTGGTTGCCGCCGGACAGTTCCTTTACCGGCTGCGCGTAGCCGGAAAAGCGAAGCTTCATGCGCTTCAGCCAGTCCGAAACCAGATTGATCGCGCGGTTCGTGCCGTAGAAACCGGAGCGGGCTGCCTTGTCGAGGACTGGCAGCACCGCGTTGTCGAGGATGGAAAAATCCATCACCAGGCTCTGGCCCATGCGGTCTTCAGAGACATAGGCGATACGCGCATCCATAGCGTCGCGTGCCGACGCGAAGCGCACTGCTTCGCCGTCGATCAGGATTTCGCCGGCATCGGGCTGGTCGATTCCGAACAGCACGCGCGCGATCTCGGTCCGCCCGCTGCCGACCAGGCCGCCGAGCCCGAGCACCTCGCCGGCATGGAGCTTGAGGTCGATATTGGAAAAGCCACCGGCGTGCGAAAGCCCCCTCGCCTCCAACACCAGTGCGCCGGTGGCGTGGCTTCGTTGCGGATAGAGGTCGGTGACCTCACGGCCGACCATCATGCCGATGGCAGCGGCGCGGCCAAGCTCGGCCTTCGGCTTGACGCCAATGAGACGCCCGTCGCGCAGCACCGCGATGCGGTCGGCGATGCGGAAGATCTCGTCCATGCGGTGGCCGACGAACATCATCGCCACGCCGTGCAGCCGCAGGTCGGCGACGACAGTGAACAGCCGCTCGACCTCGCGCTGCGACAGGGCGGCCGTCGGCTCGTCCATGATCAGCACCCGCGCGTCGAGCGACAGGGCGCGGGCGATCTCGACCAGTTGCTGTTCGGAGGTGCGCAACATTCCGAGCCGGGTTTCGGCCGGCACGTCGAGGCCGACTGTCGCCAGCACCCTGCGCGCGCCGGCAAGCATGGCGGCGTTGTCGATGCCGCCGAAGCGGTCGCGCGGCATATGGCCGAGATAGATGTTCTCCGCCACCGAAAGATCAGGGAAAAGACCGGGGTGCTGGTGCATGACCGAGATGCCGGCAGCCTGGGCGTCGTGCGGCGAATGGAAGACCACAGGCTTGCCATCGACTTCGACATGGCCGCCGGTCGGGAGATACACGCCGGCCAGCAGCTTCACGCAGGTGCTCTTGCCGGCGCCGTTTTCGCCAAGCAGAGCCAGCACCTCGCCTGAGCGCAATTCGAAGGACGCGTCCTTGAGGGCAATCGTGCCGCCGAAGGCTTTTGTCGCCTGAACCAGGGCAACGGGGACAGCCGCGTCGCTCTTCACCATGGCGTCGGCTTCGCCTAATGCGCCCAAGTGCAGCACCTTTCCTCCCTGGTCCTGTTTTTTCAATTTGCTATATTAAATGGCCGAATGCCGCAACTGGAAAATTGACTTCCATGGCCGCGAAGGGCACTGTCGCGTCGCGCACGGGTGCGATTGGAGTGCTCGACCCCGCGGCAGCCTCAAAGCTGCAAGCGGCTGGAGTGGCTCTGCGGGAATGAATGGGGAGGCGCCGGTTTTGTCCGGAAAAGGCAGCAATTCGGTCAAGGTTCGGCATTATAACGAGCGCTTCGTGCTTGATGCCATTCGCCGCCTGAAGGAGGCATCCAAGTCCGATCTGGCGCGCGCCGCAAATCTGACGCCGGCTGCGGTCGCCACCATTGTCGACGGGCTGGAATCGTCCGGATTCGTAAAGCAAGTGGGAAAAAGGTTCGGGCAACGCGGATCGCCATCCACTCTCTACCGACTTGCACCTGAGCGTATCTACAGCGTCGGCATCAAGATCGGCCGGCGCGCGCTGGAAGCCGTGCTCGTCGACTTTGCCGGCGAGGTCCGCTCGCGCGAGTCGCACGAATATCGCTTTCCGGATCCCGACATGGTGCTCAAGGCAGGCAACATGTCGCTGGCCAATTTCGACAAGCTGGTCGAGGGGCTTGGCGATGCCAACATCGTCGGCGTCGGCATCGCCTCGCCATATTTCCTCGGCGGCTGGAGCGAAGAGCTCGGCTTTCCCGACGATCTCGGCAGCCGCTGGGAAGCAATCGATCTGACGACGTTCTTCGCCACAAAGCCGAAGACCCCGGTCTTCGTGGAAAACGACGCATCATCGGCCGCACTCGCCGAACTCATCCAGGGGACCGGCGCGCGGTTCCGCGACTTCATGCATATCTCGATCGACACCTTTGTCGGCGGCGGACTGGTGCAAGGCGGCAAGGTCCATACCGGGCCGCACGGCAACAGCGCCGCGCTCGGTCCTTTGCCGGTCTCGCCTTCAAGCCTCGATTCGGTGGCGGCCAAGCCGGCGCGCTACCAGAGCCTGCTGCATCGCGCTTCGATCTATGTGCTGGTCAATCATCTCAAATCGCGCGGCATCGAGATCAACCGCGTGCGCGAACTCGACCCCTTGCCGCCAGGGGCGCGCGAACCGCTGTCCGAATGGATCGACGATTGCGCCAATGCGCTGGTCGAGGCGATCATCGCCATCACCTCCGTCATCGACATCGAGGCGATCGTTCTCGACAGCATCCTGCCGCGGCCGATCCATCTCGAGCTGCTGGCAAAGGTGCAGACCCAGTTCAACAGGATCAGCGCCATCGGCATCGTGGCGCCGGAAATCGTCTCGGGACAATTCGGCCCCGAGGCCTCGCCGATCGGCGCGGCGATGCTGCCGTTCTCGGCACTGTTGGCGCCCGACAGCGGCGTGCTCATGATCGGCAAGGACAGAACAATGCTGCCGGGCAGCCTTTCGAGGCTTGCCAGCCAAGGCCAACCAGCAAGAAGCTCAGCGCCTTCAACGGCATAAGACAGTGCCGCGAAAGAGCATCAAGCTCCAGGCATCATCAACATCAGCTCGCAGTCCGGCACGGGCACGACGGGCTTTTTGCGCCGGCACCGGAACTTTTAGCGGCTGCTAATCTTCATTCGTCACCAACATTGAAATGCCGATCGGTCCGCGCTCCGCTTCAGTGCGGGCCCAGGAAGCAAGGAGGAACATATGAACTGGGATCAAATCAAGGGAAAATGGACGCAGTTCAAAGGCAAGGCGAAGGAGCAGTGGGGTGACCTCACCGACGACGATCTTGATCGGATCGAGGGCAACCGGGACCAGCTCTTGGGGCGTATCCAGGAGCGATATGGCATCGCCAAGGAAGAGGCAGAGCGCCAGGTTGATAACTGGTCCAGAAGCATCAGCTGAGCCTTGGACGCAACGCCGTCTTCTGCCCCCACCGGGGTGAAACGCTGCGTCGCCCGCCGTGCCGACTGGTGCGGTGGGCTCTTTCGACAGCGAGGCCCCACGAGGAACCTTTAGCCGTATCTAATATTCTACTTGCGTGGCGGGCTTCGCCCCGGCGTGCGCCCCGCCCGGAGGCGAAGGAGTGCAATGATGAACAACATTATCTGGCTGGTCGGCGCGATCGTGATCGTAATCGCCATTTTGAGCTTTTTGGGTCTGCGATAGCATCCTGAACCCTCTCTTCGAGCCGGCGACCGTCCCCGCTCGGTATGGCCTCAGCGCGCCCAAGCTGGTCAGACTTAGGTCCCAAGCAAGATACTCCAGGATTGGACCGAAGCCCCGGCTGAGGAACGTAGCCGGCTGGTTCACGTTGTGGTGAGCTTTGGCGCGACGAAGATGCGTCCGGGCGGAAGAGTTCAAAGCCAGGGAGGAGAGGCCCGACGCTCCGAACGGGCGTCGGGCCTGGGCGTAATGCAAACAATCAGCAGACTGTTCAATTCCCATGCCCAGGCAGCACGTGCCGTGGCCAAGCTTCAGGCTGCCGGGATTCGTCGCCGGCAAATCAGCGTGGTCGGATCTTACAACGACAATGATGAACCGATCAGCGTTGCTGGATATTACGACGATGAGATGAGCGCTCTCTGGCGGGGTGCGATTGCTGGTGCCGCACTTGGCGCGACGGCTGGTCTGTTGGCCGGCTTCAGCGCTTTTGGAGCTCAAGACGTTGATCCTGCGGGGATGACCGGCATGGCCCTGGTCGGTGCGGCTTGGGGCGGCTTTGCCGGCGTGCTTCTCGGAACTTTTGCCAATTTTGCCCAGAAGCTGCGCAAGCCGAAGATCGCAGAAGGTGTCGTACTGGTGATGGCCCGCGTCGATGAAAGGCAGGTCGGCGCCGCGTACACGGTGCTCCGGAGTTTCGCGGAGATGCCTTCCGGGCAGATGAAGAGGAGCGCTTTGCCAAATTCAAGCCGGCTCCGCGTCCGATCTGGTGCCCGATGAAGTTTGTTTCGCGAAACGGGAATTCAAACCGGAGGCGCCCGACGAAAGCTTGGCAAACCAACACTTTGGAAGCATGCGGGCTACTTGCCGTCGTGTTGTCCTTTATTCTTACCGTTCTGTTGGTTGGTCTCATCCTTGGCTGAACCCATGCCCTTGCCACCGGCGACACTATGCCCGGCAATTGGCGAAGGTTGTGGCCAGTTCGAAGGATTAAACCATTCGTGCTAAGCGTTAATAGCTTGTAGCCATAGGAGAGGACGCCAACGTGGACAAACGGGCTGAAGGAGACGCGGAGAGATTGGCTCGAGGCGAGTTCGAGCTCAAAGCCGAACGATATGGTGTGAACGCCTTTCTTCTCGTTGTCGAACTCGTAAATCTGCTGGAAAAGCGTGGAACGATCAGCAGCGACGACGTCGCGAAAATAGCCGAAGCCGCCGCATTTGCCGTTGCCGCATCCAGCGAACCCGACGTGAACAGCATCAATCTGTTGCAGGCCATCGCTGCCGCACGCCGGCCCAAATAGGCTTATATCAAATCCGCCAGCAATCGGCGCCCACCGATAAACGCTATATTGAACTGATCTCGATCGAGCGTGCGGAGCCATTCCATGTGCAATGACTACGAGCAGCACATCGCTTGGGCCGAATACTGCCGGATGATGGAATCGCTGGCGCTCAAAATCCCCAGCCATCAAACCGAACTGGATCTGCCGCAGGCGGATGACATCCGCATCAACGACCCCGCACCTGTAATGCGCGCCGCCGGCGACGCAATCGAACTGGCGTCGATGACATTCGGCTTTCCTCCGGCCGGGCCAAAAGGCGGACCTGTATTCAACTTTCGCTCGGAGGGCCGGCAGTTCAGCAACAGCAAGCGCTGTCTCGTTCCGGCGTCGGCATTCTTCGAATTCACGGGAACGAAATATCCAAAAACCAAGCACAGGTTCACGCTGAATGGCCATTCGTTCATGGCGATTGCCGGGCTGTGGCGCGAGGGTGTCGGCAACAAGCCGCCGACGTTCACGATGCTGACGAGCGAGCCAGGGCCGGACGTGGCGCCATATCACAACCGGCAAGTGGTTGTGCTGCGGCCATCGGACTGGGCGGCCTGGATCCATCTCACGAGGTCCGAGGCTGAACTCCTGCGGCCGTTGCCGGTAGGGTCGCTCAGAGTGGAGACAGCTCGGGCAGGTTCGGAGTAGGAACCATCGGAAAATTGCGCGCTGAGCTGCGGCCGCGCCTCACGGCGACGCGCGCCATGCTCAGAACGAATGCCCGCGCGATATAAGCGCTTCAGCCCCGCTTGACGTAGCCGGCGGTGACCTCGTCCTTGTGGGCGGCGAAAGCTTCCAGGACTTCGGTTTTCTCAGGCTTCGGAATCTTGAAATGATCCAAGGTCCGCCCGAGTTCGGCTGCGACCTCATCGAATTCCGCGGGGGAAATCCGCAGGTCGCGATGCGCCTCCTCGAGGCCGAGCGGCGTCGTGCCGGGCTTGGTGGCGACGAACTTGAAGGGCCCGCCAGAAACGTCGCAGACCCACAGCGTGCGCATGAACTTGAGGCCGGGCAACCTTTCAAGGTTCTTGGTGTGCCATTTGCGCAGCTGCGGATTCTTGGACTTTTGGCCTACGATCGGGTTCCTCACGACGGCGTCGCTGAAGTGATCGATCACCGCTGCGATGGCAAACACGCCGCCCAGCCGCTCATACAGACTTTTCTCGGATGTGGTTTTCTTCGTCTGCGCGAGCGCCTTGTCGGCAGGCAATACCGACGTCGATGCGGCGGCCAGCGCCAGCGCGGCGACAACACTTCGTCTTGTGAGAGAAGTCGAAATTTTCATCCCTGGTTCCCTTCGAGGTTAGGCCAGAGCGAGCCGCAGCCTGTCTGGCGGGCTTCATGAAATGACATTCGGACGCTTTGCCATATTTTAGCATCGCCTAAAGAACTAACGAGCCCTTCGCCCGAATTATTCCGATTGACCGCATTGCCGTGGTCAACTTGCGTAAAGGTCGCGCGGATGAGGAAGGCTTAAGCACGCGTCGCCGCACGCAGCAGAGGTCGCGAAGCCACTTCGGCCGCATCGGCGGCCCGATCGATGTTGCGGGCACCGTAGTCTTCCTGACCTCGCTGGCGGCGGTCGCCTGCGGCCAATAGCCTGTGCTTTTCGAAGATCGCGAGCTTCTGCGGATACGTCATCCGCACCTTGGCGTTGCACCCGTCGCATCTGAAGTGCGCGATTGTTCTTAGTGCAGAGCCCTTTCTTACCGCCGGATGCAAGCAATCCGGACATTCGAATGTGAGCGCGACATCCGATAAGTCTTCGGCTAAGCCCATTTCCGTCCCCTTCGCAAACTCGGTGGCTACACTCTGGCGATTCTCAACGGGCAATTCAGATGCCAAACGGCTGTGCCAAAGCGGGACTAGGCCAATTCGCCTCGGAACGCCCGCCAAGCTAGTGCGCCTTCTCTGCCCCTTTTGAGCGACGAAGAGACCTAACTTCCTCCAGCAGTTCGCGCTCATTGGTAGTCACGTTTCGGAAGATTGCGACAATCATCACCGCCAAGGCTTCGGCATCCAGGCTTAGAGGGTCAATGTGCTCATCTGCGCAAACCTGATCAAACACGCGTTCACAAATAGCCAAATCGTGAGGGCTGAGGCGAGTGCGATTGAAACGCCGGCGCGACATTTGCGAGCCTTCGACGCCCGCCGCCCCGTTGCAAAAGAAGCGGGCCTTGGCAAGAAACGCGAGTCGTTGAACGATTGTTCCCGGCTGCAAGCTTTGTTAAGCCGCCTGCAGCAGGGGCAGACCAGAATGCATTCCCCACGCATCATGGCGCATGCGAGCGCCGTGAGGTGAGTGTGCAAGACCACAGCTTTTGACGAGCCTGTGCGCGTGGCACTCGGCAGGTCGCGGGGCGCCATATTTTTCGGCAACCTCGCCAACCGCGCACAATCACCATCGAGCAGGTCAAGGAGGCCTTGGAAGATGCGCCAGCGAAACAATCTGGTGCTGCGAGAGAGGATTGAACTCTGCCTTGGTATAATTAATTCAATAACAGGTCATTTGTAACATTGTGACGGACAGCGGAATGGACATAGTTTTAAGCGCCGTTGCATGCAGCCGAGCGATTTTCGGCGTTCAACACGTTCCCGGGACTCAACGTTGAGCCACAACCTTGTCAGTCTCGTTATCGAGGACGCCCGCGCCTTGTTGATCGAGACAATATCGAAGCTCGGGCTCCAACTCGCCTAAAAGCCTTGCGAGCCTGATTTGTGGCGAAAGGTGGCACGCCCGATAACTCCCGATGCTTATTGCGACAGGGCTTATGGAATAATGGCGAGATCAGCGTGGGGATGATTGGATGGATGGACATGTTTGGGCATGTCGCACGCCGATTCATGATTTCCTACGGCTCACTTTCCCATGCACTTGTCGATAAAGGCATTATAGTCCCTGCGGTTCTGGCTGGACGCCAAAAGACCTGCCTCGCCTTTACTGTTTTCTCTCCAAGGCATTCTAGATTAGACCTTCATTTGAATGCCTGGACCTTCGCCGCGCCGCCAAGCACCAGGAACCGAAATACGTTTACGACGATCCGTATGCGCCGTGATGATAGATCAGCGCCGGGCCGGGCTCTCCGCTCACCACATGCCGGACGCTGCCGAGGATCAGCGCGTGGCTGTGGCGAATAATAGTATCCTCAACCGTGCAGTCGACCGCGGCAAGCGCCTCGTCGAGTGCCAGTGCGCCGCTTGCAAGGCTGGACCAGCGAGCGCCCTCGTAGCGCGCCGACCCCTTCAGGCCACCGCGCCCGGCAAAGCGGTCGGCAATCGCGATCTGGTCGGCACGCAGCACATTCACGCAGAAATGCCGATGCCGGCTGATGGCTGCCCAGGTAGACGAGTTCAGATTGATGCTGACAACCATCACCTCTGGTTCGACCGATAGGGAATGGGCGGTGGTAACGGTTGCGCCCGTCCGTTCGTCGCCAACACCTGCGGTGACCACGGAGACAGCTCCGGCCAGGTGTCGCATCGCAAATTTCAGGGGAACCCGGCTTTCCACTAAGGTTTCCACTAGGGGAACGCGTTCGGTCAGTGTCATCTGGATAGCCTCATCGTGTTTGCAGCTTCACGACGCCTTGCGACCCAACGCCGTTTGGTATCCCAACCATTGGTGAATTTCGGCGGCGATGCGCTCGGCATGTGCGGTGACTTCGGGAATTCCCATCAGTTCGCCGACGCTGCCTCGCGCCAGTGGCCCGCTGACGAAAATGCTATCGGTCGGGCGCCCGGATGTGCCGACCGCACGGCCTTGGCTGTCGGTATCCAAACCAAGACCAATCGGATCGAGCCGGACCAATCCCATCCGCGCGAGCGCCGCAATCGCCGTGTTGGTCCGCAAGATATCGGCGTGCGCCGGTCCGGTCGTCACGATCACACTGTCGAAAGCATCGACAACGAGGCTGCGTTGGCCACGCAGTCGCTGCCTGACGCAAATGCGTCCGTCGACCTGTTCGGCGCCGACAATCGTTGCGGCGCGATAGGCAAGCTTGCCCTCGGCGACGCATCGATCGAGCACGTCCGCAACTTGCGGCGCGAGGCGGAAGCGATGCACGTCCCAGAGCGCACGAAGATGGCGTGCCACACGTCGCTGCTCGGCCAGCGGCAAGGCCTGCCAGATGGTTTGTCCCTGACGTCGGACAGCATCGAGCACCGGATGCCAGTCTTCGCCCCGGCGCTTGGCATCAAGGATCGTTACCCGGATGCGCCTGAATAGTGCCGTTGCGCTGCGTGAAGGCAGGGTCGTGAAATCGCCAATTGGATCGGCCAGCATCGCGGCTTGGCCGCGCGAGCGATAGCCGTGGCGTGACAGCGCGACGATGTGGCCACGATGCCCCTTGCGGTCGAGCGTTGCAATCACGTCCGCCGACGTCAGTCCGGTGCCCACGACCAGGACACGGTCGTCGCGGCCGATCGCTTCCAGCCTCTCGAGATCATAGGGATTGGCCACCAGCCCGGCTGTGCCAGCCACGGACTTCAGGGGCATCGGCAAGGCCGGCGGCGGATGCGTCGTCGCAATCACCACGGCGTCGGCAGCGAGCGCCCCGCCATCAGCGAGGATCAGACGGTAGCCCTCGCCGGTGCGCTCGACCGATGCGACGGCGGACCTGACATGGCGGATCGTTTTGCTGAGAAGGAAGGGCCGGAGATGAGATTCCACATAGCGCCCGAAAACGCGACGCTGCGGGTAGAGTGCTCCGTAGGCGGCAATAGCCTCGGCATCGTCTACAATGGCTCTGGTCTGCTCCAGCCAGTCGGCAAAGTGGCTGTCCTGGCCGGAGATCAGCGTCATTCTCGACGCCGGCACATTGATACGATGCGCCGGATCGGCCGTGGAGTAAGCCAGACCATAGCCGAGCCCCTCGCGGGGCTCGACGACCACGATATCGGATGCACCGGCCGGGAGCAGTCGCGCCAGATGAAACGCAGTCGCCGCACCTGAAAAGCCGCCGCCGACAATCGCTATGATCGGTGCGCTGGCGCTCAAGACTGGCTCGCGCGCAGCGCCGACGGGCGATGGTCGCCGGCCACGGTTTCGCCGAAGGGGCCCATGTTGACGGCCGTCTGCCGCGTTGAGATCTCGTGATCGAGTGGCAACTGCGGCAACACAAGTTCGCCGAAGCGATAGGCTTCCTCCAGATGCGGGTAACCGGACAGGATGAATGTATCGATGCCTATGCGCCGGTATTCATCGATCCGTGCCGCCACCGTAGCCGCATCGCCGACCAGAGCGGTGCCGGCGCCGCCACGCACCAGGCCGACACCGGCCCACAGATTCGGACTGATTTCGAGTTTGTCGCGACGGCCGCCATGCAGCCGGCTCATGCGCGACTGGCCGACGGAATCCATGCGCGCGAAAACCTTCTGCGCCTCGGCGATCGTCTTGTCGTCCAGGCGGCTGATCAGGCGGTCGGCATCGGCCCAGGCTTCGTCATTGGTTTCGCGAACGATGACATGCAGCCTGATGCCGAAACTCACCTGGCGTCCGGCCTTCTCGGCAAGGCCGCGCACATGGTCGACCTTTGCGGCGACGTCAGCCGGCGGTTCGCCCCAGGTCAGATATTTATCGATCTGCTCGGCGGCGACCGCATTGGCCGCCTCCGACGAGCCGCCGAAATATAGCGGCGGATGCGGCGTCTGCACAGGCGGGAACAGCAGCCTTCCGTCCTCGATGCGGAAATGTCTGCCTTCGTAGGCAACGGTCTCGCCGCGCAGCACGGCCTTGTAGATATCGAGGAATTCCCGCGTCACCTCATAGCGCTCGTCATGGCTGAGGAAGATGCCGTCGCCCTTGTTCTCGACCGGGTCGCCGCCGGTGACGACGTTGATGAGCAGGCGCCCGCCCGAAATGCGGTCGAGCGTCGAGGTCATCCGCGCCGCGAGCGTCGGCGACTGCAGCCCGGGACGGACGGCAACGAGGAAGCGGAGCCGCTGCGTCAACGGCGCCAGCGCCGACGCCACGACCCAGCTGTCCTCGCAACTTCGGCCGGTCGGCAGCAGCGCGCCGTAATAGCCGATGGCGTCGGCGGCCTTGGCGACCTGGGTCAGATAGGGCAGGTCGACCGCCCTGCCCCCCTCGGAGGTGCCGAGATAGCGGCTGTCGCCATGGGTCGGAAGAAACCACAGGACCTTGATCCTGTCGGGGATGGCAGTGCTCATGAACAGTCCTCTATGACTTTACGGCGTTCTCGCTCAGCTCCAGGCGTGTAGCGGCGGATTGACGTCGTTCAGGTAATAGTTGCCGAGGATCGCGTATTTCCAGCGCACCGGATCGTGCAGCGTGTGGGTTCGGGCGTTGCGCCAGTGCCGGTCGAGATTGTGCTCGGCCAGTGTGGATCGCGTGCCGGCGAGTTCGAACAGTTTGTTGGTGGCGTTGATGGCGATCTCGGTGGTGAGGATCTTGGATTCGGCAACCGCGATCTGCGCTTTCGCGACGGTCCTATCGTTCGGATCGGCCACGGCGCGGTCGACCGCAAGGCCGGCCTTGTCCAGAACCGCCTCGGCCGCATTGGCCCGCAGGCGGAGGTCGCCGACCGCCTGGATCGTGTAGGGATCCTGCCAGGCATGATCGACGCCGCTGTCGATCCACGCGCGCGACTTGGTGCGCACGAAGCTGACGGTTTCGTCGATCGCCGCGTTGGCGATGCCGAGATCGACAGCAGCCTGGATGATCTGGAAGATGGCGCCGTCGGCGGTCGGCCGGTCATAGCCCTTGTAGCCGGGGACGAGATGCGTCTTCGGCACTTTCACATTGTCCAGCAGAACTGTGCCGGACAGCGTCGTCTTCTGGCCGAAGCTCGACCAGTCGTCGATGACCGTCAGTCCGGGCGCGCCGCGATCGGCGATGGCATACCAGGCCCGGCCCTCGTCATCGAGCGCCACGATCGGCACCAGATGGGCGAGCAGCGCGCCGCTGGAATAGAATTTCTGGCCATTGACCACGACGTGGTCGCCAGCGTCGACGAATTTGGTCTCGAAGTCGGCCGCCCGCTTGGAGCCGAATTCCGAGAACGCGTTGCCGAACCGCGTGCCGGACAGAACTTCGGCGAAGAGCAACTGCTTCTGGGCCTCATCAGAGACGGTGCGGATGGCGGCGACGACGCCGAGATGGTTCTGCGGAATCTGGCCGAGCGACGGATCGGCCGCCGAGATGATGGTGATCACCTTCGACAGCGTCACATAGGAGAGTTCCGGTCCGCCATAGGCCTTCGGCACGTTGATCGACCACAGGCCGCTCTGCGAAAACGCATCGAGCTCTTCCTTCGGCCAGATGCGCTCGCGGTCCCGCCTGGAGGCGTCCTTGGCGAAGTCTGCGGCCAGTTTTTCCGCCACAGCGATCGCCTCGGCGTCGGTCTTGATGACATGCGCTCTGGCCGACGGACGCTCAACCGGGGGGACGGCGCTGCGGATATCGGACGGCTGCTTCGATTGGATGGTCATGCTGCGGTCTCCTGGGGAAAATGTTGCGATGGAAGCGGCGTGCCGCCGAGATAGTAGGTCTTAATGTCGTCGCGCTGGCGCAGGTCGGCGGCCGACCCTTCCAGCACGCTCTTTCCGTTTTCGAGCACGGTGGCGCGGTCGGCATATTTCAGCGCCACTGCCGAATTCTGCTCGGCGACAAGGATCGAAAGATCTTCGTCCCGATTGAGCCGCTTCAAAGCGCTGAAAATCTCGTCGACGATCAGCGGCGCCAGCCCCATCGAAGGCTCGTCCAGCACGAAGAGTTTCGGCCGCGACATCAGACCGCGGCCGATCGCCGTCATCTGCTGCTCGCCGCCGGAGGTGAGGCCGGACCGGGTTCGCCGCTTCTCGGTGAGCCTGGGGAAAAGCGCATAGACGCGGTCGAGGTCGGCCTTGACGCCGGTGCGGGAGGACGAACGCCCGAGCGCGCCGGTCAGAAGGTTCTCCTCGACCGTCAGCGAGCGGAAGCAGTGTCGGCCCTCGAGGACCTGGACCAGACCCTTGCGGACGAGGTGAGAGGGGCTTGCCCTGGAGACATCCTCGCCGTCGAAAGTGATCCGGCCAGCGGTAACAGTGCCGCGCTCGGCCGGGAGGAGATTGGATACGGCGCGTAGCAGCGTCGTCTTGCCGGCGCCGTTGGAGCCGAGCAGTGCGACGATCTCGCCTTTGCCGACCGACAGGTCGACACCGTGCAGGGCGGCGATGGCGCCGTTGTAGACGGCCTCCACGCGACTGACCGACAGGATCGGATTTTCCGGGCTGGACATCGATGACTCCGCAATAGGCAGGAAATCGGGGGGGGGGGCCCGGGGGGGGGCCGGCGGGGTGGGGTGGTTATTAGTGGGAACAAAAGGTGCGGGGGTGGCGGGGGGGGGTGTTTTTATGGAGGTGTGTTGGTATTAAGTTGGGGGCGGTGGGGGAAGT